>JABJFC010000013.1 GCA_018662925.1 Alphaproteobacteria bacterium
TAACTTTTAGCGCTTTGGGTCAATTATTGCTGATTTAAAAATTTAACACCTAAAAAAACTCGCGCTCGATCGAAAAAACTGCGTCCCCTTGAACTTGAAGGAGAAATGTAACTTCCTATCGCGGATTTTGGGTAATGTTTGACCTTGACACAGTGAGACTGACTTTGTCCTCCGATCCCTCTTCCCCAGGTTCCCAATTTATTGTAGTATGATAAAAACAATAAAAATAATCGGAAGGGGGCTCCCAATGTCTAGTAAATTCAAAACCTACTATAGTCCGGCTCGGACTTTATGTTTGAGTGATGGGATCATTGCTATTGCCATCACGTTGGCGATTTTGAATATAAACTTGCCCAACTTGCCAAAGATAGAAACAGTTGGGGCCATTTTGGACTATGTATATGCTTGGGACATCTCTGTTTTTAGCTATCTTATTTCATTCTATATCATTGCCTATTGCTGGATAGCCCATCATGCATTGTTTCAGAATATCAAACAGCTAGACATCAACACCTTGTGGATTAATTTTCTATACCTGCTGATGCTTACCTTTATTCCCTACTCTTTAAAAATTGTTGCCGGTAATTTGAATAGCGTAGTAGCCGAAGTGCTTTTCTCTCTGAACCTTGGCTTGGTTGGTTTATCACTCTGGTATCTATGGAATCAGTGCATTCGGAAAAAGTTTTTGAATCAAGCGACAACGACATCTGATGAAATGATGAGCAATCGTCTTATGACGGTGACGCTTCCTGCCGTATCTGTTGTGGCCGTCGGGGCCGCATTCATTGTTCCCGGGTATTCCTTTTATGTCTGGTTAGCCCATCCCGTGGCAAATTTTCTGCTTAACAGATACAGTACCCCCAGAAAAATAGTGGATTATATTACGGAACACGATGGGGCTGCGCCCACTGAACAAGCAAAGATATTACCAACGAATCAAAGCAGACCCCCAAGTAAGGCCACCCCCCAGAGCATCGAGTAGAACGAGCTGGTTTTGCTTTATTTTGCCTTCATCAACGGCTTCGGCAAGGGCCAGGGGAATAGAGGCGGCAGATGTATTTCCGTGCCGCTCTACGGTCATGATGACTTTATCCATGGGAAAGTTGGCCCGCTTAGCTGTGGCTTGAATAATGCGTGAGTTGGCTTGGTGGGGAACAAACCAATCAAGGGCCTCGGGTCCAAGATTGTGCTCCTTAAGGGTTTCTTCAACCACTTCTGCCATTTTTTCGGTGGCATGGCGAAAGACTTCACGGCCCTGCATCTGAACAACACCAGTGGTTTTCGTGGTGGAGGCCCCACCATCGGTACAAAGAATATCGCTATGGCGCCCATCCGAGTACAAGTGGGTCGAAAGGATGCCTCGATCCTTCACTGTCCCCGCGCCCTTTTCGGCTTGCAGGACAACGGCACCCGCACCATCTCCAAAAAGCACACACGTGCCCCGATCATTCCAATCAACGATCCGTGAAAATGTTTCAGCGCCCACAACGAGGGCTGTCTTCCCCTGCCCTTGCTGTATAAAGTTGTTGGCAACGGCTAGAGCATACACAAATCCGCTACAAACAGCTTGGACATCAAAGGCAAATCCCTGGGCCATTCCAATTTTGTGCTGAATTTGAGTGCCCGTTGCGGGAAAGGTTTTATCTGGCGTTGTCGTCGCGCAAATAAGAAAGTCGACCTCTGTGGGCTTTATATTGGCAGCCTGGAGCGCTTTTGTTGCGGCAGCAGCTCCCATATCTGATGTGCATTCGCCTTCGGCTGCAATGTGGCGGGACCGAATCCCTACCCGCTGGGTAATCCACTCATCAGAAGTATCAACCATTTGTGCCAGATCATCATTGGTAAGGACCTTTTCGGGCAAATAATTGCCACAGCCCGTAATGATGGCTCGAATTGTCATATGGCCTGAACTTTCTGTGCTGGCGTTTCAATTTGAGCTCTTAGGGCATCCAGGGTCTTCAGATCCTTTTCAATATGCGAATTAAAGCCATGGGAAACCATATCGATGGCTACGCTTATAGCGTTGGAAAAACCCTGAGCATCGGCGCTGCCGTGACTTTTAACGGCTACGCCATTAAGCCCTATAAAGATGGCTCCATTGTATTTACTAGGGTTGGTTCTTTCTCGAACAGCTTTGAGAGCTGGCGTTGCAAAAAAACAGCCGATCTTGGCAAAGAAAGAGCTTTCAAAAGCGCCTCTGATATAGGAACGCACTAGGCGGGCTGTGCCCTCCAGGGTCTTTAAGGCGACATTTCCTGTAAAGCCGTCGGTAACAATTACATCGACAGTTCCCTTGGCAATGTCGTCTCCTTCCACAAATCCGTGGAAGTTGACAAGAGAATGGGCTGACTTAAGAATGCTAGCGGCCTCTTGAAGACTTGGCGGGCCTTTTAATTCTTCTTCTCCCACATTCAGGAGCCCAATGCGGGGCTTTTTAATCCCCATGACGTGGGTGGCGTAGGTTGCGCCCATCAGGGCAAATTGAACGAGGTTTTCTGCGTCACACTCTAGATTGGCTCCCAAATCGAGCAGGACAATCTCATTTTTGAGGGTGGGGACGTGGGTGGAAATGGCGGGCCGGTTAATGCCCGGAATTGTTTTGAGGAATATCTTTGAAAAGGCCATATAGGCCCCCGTGTTTCCAGCAGAGACGACCCCATCAGCTTTTCTAGCTTTAACCGCCTCGACGGCCAAATGCATGCTGGATTGGCGGGCTGTGCGCAAGGCTACCGATGGTTTCATATCATCGGGAACGGAGATGGCGGTGTGATGGATTTCACAATGATCTTTAAGCTTTGGCCATTTTTCCAGCTGAGCGCGGAGCTCATCCTGATCGCCAAAGACAATAAACTGAACGTGTGGATAGCGTTCAATGGCAAGGTTCGCTGCTTCCAAAACCGTTTCAGGTCCTGAAACACCACCCATACCATCGAGAGCAAGCGTTAATGTTTTTTTCAAAGGAATATGGCCTAAAAATTGCTCAATCTAGAGAGCTTCAGCCTCTATGACTTCACGTCCCCCGTAATAGCCGCAAGAGCTACACATATGGTGGGGTCTTTTAAGCTCACCGCAATTGGGGCACTCACTAAATGCGGAGGGCTTTAATGCATCATGGGATCGACGCACATCTCTCTTTGACTTAGAAGTTTTCTTCTTTGGAACTGCCATGGCTACTCTGTCCTAATATCTTACAATAATAATAATCTCATCGCCTTCACGGCACTGGATTTGTCTAATATCTCAATTCCCCACCAAATGCAAGCAAAGTTGTTCAAGTCCAGCATTTCCGGGGGAGGAAGAATCTCAATAGTGTTGTCATTTTCCATTGCACGTTAAAAATGACGAAAATCGGTTTTAAATTTGCCTGAGATTCAGGTTGCCGGAAATTCAGGAGGCATCGGAAGATGCTGCAGTTTTTGGCTCGGTGGAAGATTCATCGGTAGATTGACCTTCATTGGACTGTGTTTCTAATAGTGGTTTGATCTCTTTAAGAAATTCCAAGAGTTTTTCATCATATTTAAGGCGGTATCTTAGGTGTTTGAGCCTATCGTTATTGGGCTTCGTTTTTGATTCAGACGAGGTAGTGCCAGTGTCGCTGTGAAGGGTGCTTGCCATATTTACAAGATCCCTCAGGGAGAATCCTGTAAATTGGCCACAAGTCATAACAATGTCTACGTTTGCACCATTTTCGACAAGAGTATTAGCTAAGGAAAGACGATTGAGTTCTAAAGCATGTGAAAGAGGCGTATGTCCTTTAAAATGTCCACTTTTAAACACATCATTTATGTTGTCACCATGATTTAAAAATGCCAAAAGAATTTTTTCCCCGTATATTGGATAACCTTCTATAATTTGTTGAAAAGGGCTTCCATTAGTTACGTTTTCGGTTTCCAACACCCCAACTCTTTCATTCTCATCGTGATCTGCACTTATCAATAAAGTTTGCATTGTAGAACTGTAGTAGTCTGAGAGGATCGATTTACGAAGTAATAAATCAAATGAAGTAGAAACGTATGGGGAATGATATCCACAAGCTTCCAAACTTATTATTGAGGCTGGGTTGTGAGTATGTTTGGATTGTTTTTCATTGAGCATTTCTGTAAGTTTTGTTTGAAAATGTGAATCATTTTCCGGGACAAAAATTAAGTAGTCTCTCCCATCTCTTGTTTCCAGTTGATCACTGTTGGACATTCTATCAGACAGTTTTGGTACGTGTGATACTCTTACATCAATAAAATCCTCTAACATTTTTTTAAATGATTGTTCATGATTAGAAGGCACAAAGACTTTGCCAAATAGAGGAATTTCAGAAGACACCCTTATTTTTTGATTTGCATTTTGACCGTGTTCTACAAGCAGACTCACCATCTCATGCATTTGCACGGGATCATTAATTTCTTCTATCGCGATCATAAGTGGAGAATACCCATCATATGGTCCTGTAGCTTCCATTTCTTGAGGTGCACCATTCTCTAGGAGATATTTAACGGATTCAGGGCAACCTGCGACGATTGCACGATTAATTGGATTTGCGAGATGTTCGGATGGGTTTATATAGAGGCTACCGTAATTGTCTATAGAGATACCCAAATGAAGACGTATTTTGTCGACTATTTCATTAATTTGGGAAAAGTCATTTTTTATGTGAAGCTTAAGGACTTCTTTTTTGCTTTCAAATGTAAATTCAAATTTTTCAATAAGTTACTTATAGTTTTTATTAATAGGTCTTGAAGATCGTCATCCAGATTTTTAAAAAAGAAAGTGTGCTTTTTCATTAGGGGCCTCGATGGTTCTGTAATTCTTACCCCTGACTGATTAAGTCTTTGCAAAACGGGAAGACTATTTCTCATGCTAGAGGCAAGCAAGAGAGCAGTAACACCCGCATAAGAACCATCTTGGGGGATAAAATCAGGGTTAGCTCCGTGTTTTAAGAGCGTTACGGCATTAATAGGTTCATCCTGGAGCATGCAAACGAATAAAGGTGTTAGCCCCGCATATCTTTCTTTAGTGAAGACTTCGTCAATTTTTGCACCTCGTGTTCTGAGCAGTTCTGCTGCCTCCTGTTGGTCACAAGTAAGAGCATATATATATGGAGAAATAAGCTCTCCAGTGTACAAGGAAAATAATTGTTCATCAACGTTTAAAGTATTAAGAATCTCTTTATCATTACTTTCGATAGCCCAGCTCTCAGCATGGGGGGGAGGTGAAATTTCTTGTTCAGGATATGAATGTTGATGACGCTTTTGAAGGGGGAATATATCAGTTGCTCCGAAAAACATACCAATATGAGGAGCGAAAGCATTTTCAATAAATTTCATGGCGACTTTTTTAGCAATGGGTAGAACGACCTTATCAAATGGATTTTCGTCCATATTGCCCGCGACGTACAAGTGTGTCGAAAATTTTCCACTTTGCGTTATCTTAGGCGTCAACAATAGACGAAGTTGACTACGATCGACAATGTTGAACTGCTCAGACAGTTTTTCTACGGCTTTTGGCCCCTTCTTCATAGCAGAAAGAATTGTGTTTGGGTTGGCATCCTTTTTTTCATCGTGAGAAAGTTTTAACTTCCCTCCACCGGAAACAGCAGCGTAAGCATTTTTTTCTAAGCAATTTTCTGGTATAATCATTTGAAGCGGGGCACCTCCTTTGTTAGCTTCAATTAGTTTAGATTCGAGGGCTTTATATTCATCCATGAGTGCTCTAACGTCTTGTTCCGAAAATGATAAATGACGCAAAAATGATTCTATCTCATCATCGGAGACATGCATGTCGTCCCATCCGCCTAAGAATCGGGACAAAGTAATCCCATCACCGCCTAGTAAATATGCTAGAGCAGAAATGGCTAATTTAGTATAAGGGCCCCGATAATTTAAACTGTCCCTACCTTGCTTTTTCACTTCCTTATATAGAGCATCTATTGAAGTAAACCGACTGAATTCATGGTCCAGTGTCCTTAAGGTGGTTACTCCTAAATTGGTTTCCATTAAAATGTTACGGATATGGCTCAAAAATTGATACATCAATGCAATGTTTATGCTAATGCCATGATAAGCTACATAATCATGGGGATGTTTTTTCTCTTTGATCGCTATATCTGTAAGCTGAGTTCTGAGGTCAGAAAGATCAAAATCTTCAGGATGATTTAAGTAACGCTTAATATCAAACTCTTCTTCCAAAAATAACTTTAAGTCTTTTGCATAGTCACCTGTGGCTTTTTCTCCGAGAGCCATTTTGATGACAGTCTCCGTTTGTGTCCAACTTTTCCCTTCTGACTCAGAAGTGCTTCTTTCTTCATTTTGAGAGCTGGAATAACTGCTAGCAGCCTCTTTGTGTTGCAAATTCGAAGATTCACTCGTACATGGTTGGTTCACTGAGGCGTTTTCGGAGTTAGACGCCCCTTCAAGTTCCAGTCTTGAAATTTCTATGGTTTCTTTAGCATATTCATCTTCAATTGTAAGGGAGGGAGAACTCTTGGTGTGCAGGGAGGCATTGACAGTGGTTCCAGCTATTATTTCCTCTAGTCTCAACTGAGCATCTGGAGACCTTAAAAGGTCCGCAAAAGGAAGGAAAAGTTGTAATTCTTTTTGAAAGGTTTCTGTTTCGGAGTCTCCCCTGCATGTAAAGCTCACATGTTTTTTGTGACGCACTGCTTCTTTTAGTTCTGGCAGTAAAACCCACGTGAAATCGATCTGCTCGCTGTCTTCCGTTGTTTGACTATTCGGACTATCGGCTGAAATGAATTCCTGAGACTGGAAAAAAAACATCCGATAAGTCGTCTGGCTGCTGCTACTATCTTGTTCAAGCGTATGAGAGTTCGCACTTGTTAACTCTTCAAGAGGAATGGCAATAATGTTAAAGCTTTCCTCACGAGCCTCGCGTATTGCGGCCTCTTCGTCAGTCTCTTCAGGGTCCCTGAGTCCTCCTAAACTTCCATGAGTACCTTCCCCTTCACCGCAGGCGCGTTTCGAAACAAGTGCCCAAGAACGTTGTTCCGAGTCTACGTAATAGAAAAAAACACCTGCTGCACCTGCATCGGCTGATGAAGAAGGAGCTGGGGCCGCAAAAACAACGGAGGGGCGTAGAATACTGAATATCACTACGCACACGACAAAGCGCTTAAATAAAAACATGATCAAAAACCTTCCGAGACAATATTATGTCTATTGCCTTCTTTTAATCATCAAAAAGAATAAAGTCAATTAAAGTTTAATTGAATACAAATATGTTATATTTATTTACTATTGTTAAATAATTTCGTTACTTGGCTTCTGCTTTACTTCCCAGAAAGTCCCTCTTGGATGCGTTTGGAAATCCACGAGTTTAAGCTTAGGCCGTCTTTTTGGGAGGCTAAAACGGCACATCGATGAAGTTGAGGAGAGAGTCTCAAGTTGAAGCGCCCTGAAAAAGGCTTTTCTGGAGAGATATTCTTCTCTTTACAAGCGAGAAGATATGTTTCAACGGAGTTTCGTAGCTCCTTTTTGAGCTCCTCAACAGAATTGCCGTAAAAGGTAACAACATCAACGATGTTATTGACCTTTCCAAAGAACATATTAATCTCTGGATCAAACTCGATTGAGACCGTGTACCCTTGTGTTCCATTAGTGTTGCCATTTATAGTCTCCTTCCAATATCCACTTTGCGCACTTCCGATATCCACTTCACGCAAAGAAAAGAAAAATCTTAACATTTGAGAATTTTTAAATGTTGCAAAAAATCACGCCTATGCGTTTTTTGCACGGCCTTTTGTTTTTATGGATCCCGCGCTCATAAGGAATTCTAGGGGCGCGCCTGCGGCTTGCCCATAATTCCTAATGGCCGGGAAGACGACAGTGGGGAGTACGTTCTAGCATCCTCTCAAGTCTCGTCTTCCCGGAGCCTAGGAACTCTAGACGAACCGGCGTCTTAAGCCGGTGAGTCTTAGAGTGAGTTGGCATCGCGAGATTCAGATTTCAGTAGTAATAGAACAGACTTCAGCAATATCTCCGCATCCACACCCTCCCCCTCTACCGAGGGTTCAAGTCGGGCAAGCCTTCGGAGGATTTGTTTTTAGCACCGGATTGTTTGGAGGCTGTTTGCTTAATGACTTTTTGAAAGTCCACTTTCCAAGCCACAATGTCCACTTTCTTATTGGCATACAGGGCCTCGTCCAGTTTTTTGAAAAGTAGTAAGACAAAGTCTTTGTCCAGATCTGGTTCTTGAGCCAATAGAACATCGGAAATCTCGCGGAGGGAGGCATTTGTGGAGGTGCCCCAGTGATCACGGGAATACGCTTTCAAAAATTCTTGCAACTCAATGAGATCTTGGATGGAGTTAATTTTTGCAATGGGGAGCTTGGCCATTTTCTTAGGGCTTTTTGTTTCTCTTCTCTTCATGGGGTGTGGGCGTATTTGTGAGGCTCTATTGTTTTGACGGTACATTCTTACGCCCCAAGTGAAGACACCGATGAGACCCAGCAACAGAAGCAATATAACAATATGAAGGATGCTTTGGGTCTCTGGCTCAGCTTTTACAGCAGAGGCGGGTTCTCTACTTGTTTCCGTTTCCGTAATGGTTTCTTCGACTAGCTGTTCTGGTTCTTGCGCTTTTTGTTCAGGCTCAGGACGCTCTATGGATCCTGCTTCTCCAGGAGCAATCGAAATGGTTTTTGCCGGCAGGATTGCCTCGGCAAGGCGGTTGTTCTGAATATCCCACCAGGGCACTTTGATTTCTGGCAGGGTTAATTCTCCGTCTTTCCTGGGAATAAGAGTATAGGTCGCGGTCTTCCAACCATGTATGCTCCCCTCTTTCACTTCTTGCCCCGTAACAGGCCTGTCTTCATAGACTTTAAAATCGGGTGTCTCCAATTGGGATTTCAAATCTGGCAACTGGCTGCCCCCGATCCCTTTTGCCAAAATGGTAATGGTGCGGGTGATAGGTTCTCCCACCTTGGCTTTTTTCTCGTCTGAGAGCATGTCCGATAACTCTAAAGATGTTAGGGGAAGCCATGGGTCCATATTTGTTGCCGCAGGACGCACTTTTACAACCACTTCATTGCTTTGCTTGACGAACGGCTTATAGTTCCTGGACGAAAAGGGATCAAGACCCGCAAAAATATCAAATCCAGGAAAGTCATCGAAGGGCGAGCGCCGCCTCTTTTTGCCTTTTTCTTTGGACACTACCTGCCCTTGTAAGGTGATGGGGAAAATTGTGAAGTTTCCAGCTTTTAGAGGTGTAACCAGATACTGAACTTTCACGACCGTTTGGGTCTCTCCATCGATCATTTCCCTGTTCGATTGCGGTTTCCCCAGTTGCTCAATAATGGCATCAGTGACACTTGGAGGGTCCAATTGAAGATTCACTACATTGGGGCCATGAACAATGCTTACGGTATAGACGATGGCCTGATTGATGTAAGGTTCCTTTTCAGATACCTGTGCTTCAACTGTCAGGGAAACCCCTTCTTTTCCTTTTTCAGGGGCATTGGTTTTGCTCACCGAAACTTTGAAGGGCTGGGTCGTCAAAGTGCCTTCAGATGTTTCCATGGATATGGATGGGATAGAAATGTCTCCATCCCCCTTTGGGAGCAATATATACGTCCACGAAGTTGTCATGGACTGGGTCCCATTAATAAATTGAATGTTGGAAGCCTGGCTTTGCCCCGCAATTTTAAACTTTTCCAACAGTGGGTGATGATCTGGTTGCCCTTTTGCAGAAGCGTCCTTTAGGGAAAGAATGAGCTCTATGGTCTCCCCCAGTCCTACTGTGCTGTCATCAACAGTCGCAGTGAAGCTTCCTGCGTGCAAAAAAGTGGGAATAAAAATTAAAAGAGCTGCTATAAATTTTACCATGGCCGGAAAGGTCCTCCTGCTTTATTTTTACCGCTTTTTTCTTCATATTTGAATTGTTTTTTGAGAAAATCTTTCGGATCACTCTTTAATCGGTTCAGCCATAGGTCCGCATTGATGTCGGTTGCCGTCCGTTCTGGCTTTGATTCTCTGCCCTGGGAAGGCGCTTCTTGTGGTTCCGAAGCACTTTCAGGTTTTTCTTGCTGTCCCTTTTTTTCTTCAGGACGTTCAGAAGATTTCTTTTCTTCTTTTGATTCTTGCTTAGAAGCTTGGGGTTTGTCTCCCTTCTTTTGCTCCTCTGTCTGCTGTTCCTGTTTATCCTGATTCTCTTTTTCTTGATTCTGATTCTTGTTGTCCTGGTCAGCAGCTTCCTTGTTTGGCTCAGATTTTTGTGAGTCGTCCTCAGATTTTTGATCTTGTTGGGATTCCTCCTCTTTTTTAGATTTATCACTGTCTTTCTCAGTGTCAGACTTCTTTTCTTTGTTGTCGCTCTGGTCTTTTTGTTGATCGTCTTGTTGGTCGTTTTTGTCTTTCTGTTGATCCTGTTTCTTGTTGTCTTGTTTTTGTTGCTCTTGCTGTTTTAAGAGTTCCTGAGCAACCTTGAGATTATGGGCAGCCTTTTCATGGGAGGGATCCTTCTCCAAAAGTGTCTCGTAGGTCTTGATGGCCTCTTCGATTTTATTTTGAAGCAGTTCAGCATTTCCCAGATTATATTGCGCATCCTGACTTCTTTCAGGGCGCTGTGACGCCCGGAACGACTCTTCTGCGCTCGCGTAATCACCAGCCCTGTACTGGGCGACTCCCTTTCTGTAAACATCATCAAAGGACTCTGCTGCTTTTTCATAGTCCTGTGCTTCAAAGGCAGCTTTTCCCTGTTGTTCCTTGTTTTGAAACCACTGGGCAAGGCCATCTGGAATAACGGATTGGAGAGAAAAAGCGGCGGCATTCTGAGCGTTTAATGTCAGCATCAAAATTACCGGAAAAGCATACTTACGCCGAAACCAAGGAAGAATAAGGAACAAAACGGGGATGAGAAACAGATAAAACTTTTCTTCCCAGATGCGGTGAGTCCGTTCAGTGGATTTCTCCCCCTCTTTCATTTTCATGGTTTTAAGGATTTTGGAGGCATTTTCCTGTAGGGGGCCCGCTTGGAAATACTGGCCATTCCCAGCCTGTGCAAGGGCCTTCAATTTCTGGGCCTCAAGATGAGTAATGACCACTTTCCCTCGTTCTTTGTGAAACCCGCCCTTGCCACTGGGGACAGGGGCTCCTATTTCGGTGCCGACGCCCATAGTGTGCACGCGTACGTCCTTTGGAAGAGTCTTGTCGATGAGATCTTTCATATTATGTTCATCAAAGTCGCCATCGGAAATGACCAAAAGGGATTTGTTGGTCCCGGGAATGGCGTTCAAACTTTCGGCGGCCATTTGAAAGGCAGGCATAAGGCGACTTCCTTGTACGGTTACCAATTCGGTCTCTAAGGAAGGCAATAGATGTGTGATCGTATCCATGTCATCTGTGACAGGATTAATCATATGGGGTGTGGCGGCAAAGGCAACCAGACCGATTTTAACATCTCGGTTTTTGTCTATGAGATCCTGGATTTCTTGTCGGGCTAGAGCTACACGGGAGGGCTTTACATCTGCAGCATCCATGGACTTGGAAAGATCTAGCAAAACAATCATATTGGCGTCCGACTCGAAGGTCTCTACGTCTCTATAATTCCAGCGAGGCCCCGCCATGGCTATAATAGTTAACGCCCAGGCAAGTGACCACATGGTAATGGCGGGCCAGGATTTTCTAATATGTTTGGGATTCTCCTTTAACAGATGGGGCAGCAAGTGCTCATCGGCAAAGGCTTTTAGCTTTTGGGTGGAGGCTGCGCCCTTATAGAACAAGGCGTACAAAAGCCAAAGCGTGGGCAAAAGGATGAATGCCCAGAGCCAGAGTGGATTTAAGAAATGAAGTTCGGCGAGGCTAGGAAGCATTTTGCCTCCTAACGACCAACGGAGAAACCGCAATGACTAAAAACAAGAGCAATGCTAATCCCAAAGGAATGTGAAATAGAGGCGTTTGAATCAAGTATTCCTTTGTCTCGGCCTCGGATTTGGTGAGGGCGTCGATCTTCTTGTAAACATCTCCGAGCAAGGATGTATTGGTGGCTCGGAAATAGCTTCCCCCGGTAATGCTGGAGATCTCCTTTAAGAGGGGCTCATCTAAGGAAACATTTGCCATGACAATTTGACCATATCGATTGGGGAATGGAACAGCACCGGTACTGCCCATGCCAATGGTATAGATACGAATGCCGTATTCTTTTGCCAGTTTGGCGGCTTCAATGGGGGGAATGCTTCCGGCATTATTCTCGCCATCGGTTAAAAGTATGAGAATGCGGGATCCTTCGGGACGTTCGCGCAGATTCTTAACGGCCAGTCCGATGGCATCTCCGATGGCAGTGGCCCCTCCTGCCATGCCGGATTCGGCATTTTCGAGCATTTTTCCAACAGACAGAGTGTCTTGGGTTAGGGGAATTTGCAGATGGGCAAACTCTCCAAATAAAACCAATCCAACCCGATCTCCTTGTCGCCCTTTTACGAAATCGCTGACCACTTCCTTTGTGGCGTCTAAACGACTGACTCGGGATACTTTTGTCGAGAAGTCCAAAGCCTCCATGGACTGTGAAATGTCAACGGCCAGCATAAGGTCATAGCCATAGCTTTTCGTGTGGCTATACTTATCCACAAGTTGTGGCCCCATGAGCGCCCCCACAAGTGAAATCCACAGCACATAAAACAGCATCGTTTGCCATGAGAAAAAGCGGCTTTTGGCAAGAGTTGTTTCCTTAAAGGATGCTTTGAGGCGTGCTAAATGGGGATAGAACAAGACGGGGAGGTTTTTTTTGGCTTCGGGTGCCAAGAATAATACGAGAAGAGGAACTGGCAATAGGAGAGCAAACCAAGGGGCATCGAACATAAACATTAGCGCACCCACCTTTTCGTTGCCTGAATGAGTTGCTGAAGCTCCTTTTTGTTGCCTTTTTGAGAGGCTGGGGCATAGGGCAAGGAAATCAGTGCCCTCCCCTTCTCTTTCCAATCAAAGTTTTTAGGATCGTTTTGGGTGAGCCATTGAAGCCAGCGTGTCCCCTCTAGTCCAGCACAGGATTGGCGACCAAATCGTTTTATGGCCAATCGCTTGAGTGTTTCCGAGAGGTCGGCATATGTTTCCTTGGTGGGATTGGCCTTTTGAAGAGAATCCAAATGACGGAGAATTTGCCGTTGCCAGCGGTTCTTCCAGAATTTTCGTAAGGCGATGGCGAGGAGAAGGCCTAAGGGGACAGCGACCAAGAGCGCTAACAGGAGCCACCAGCCAGAGGCCAAGGGCCACCAGGAGATAGCGTCGAGGCCTTCGATGTCTTTGAGTTGGCTAAGCAGATCGTTCACAGCTTACCTCTTAAAGCTTAATTGTTGCAGGCCACGGTTCAGAGTGCTGAAGATGTCCTTGTTTGTTTCCAAAAGAATCTGTTTAATTTTAAGGCGACCGCACAGGGTTTTCAACATTTCTTGGTGTGTCTCCCAGGCTTTCTTAAGGCCTTTGGTATCGCCTGTCTGAATATTGATGCGGGCGCCACTTCCATCTTCAAACTCAAGTGTCCCCATGGATGGCATGTCATAGTCGGCCGGATCCGCAATAGGAAGAAAGACCACTTCGCACTTATTATTCAGGCTTTTTAGATATTTTGCATGCTCTTTCTTGATGTCATAAAAGTCAGAGAGAATAAAAATAAGCGTCCCAGAGGTGGCCGTTTTGACCATGTATCTTAAGGCATCTTCTATGGTGGAGGTTTTGCGGCTTTTCTTTTGAGGGTTGCAGAGCACCTTGAATAAGCGCCAAAGGGGTTGACGGGATCGTTTGGGGGCAATGTAGGTAAGTTCTTTTGCTCCAAAAAGAACGGCGCCGATACGGTCCTGTTGAAATAGGCCACTCCACCCTATAAGGGATGCCGCTTTGGCTGCTTGCACAGACTTAAAGGTTCCTCGGGTGCCAAAGGCCATGGCATCGCTCATATCCACGCACAGGAGGATACTCCGTTCGCGTTCTTCTCTAAAAACTTTCAGATGGGGCTTTCCAGTTCGGGCCGTGACGCGCCAGTCAATATTTCGGATGTCGTCGCCGTGGGTATATTCTCTTACTTCTTCGAATTCTAGACCCTGTCCTCGAAAAGGCGAAATATAGCTTCCTGCCATGGGCGAAACAACGTTTCGGTGGGAGTGCAGCTTTAAGTTCTTTGCTTTGTGGCGTAGATCAAGCAATTCTTGGTAGTTGGGATACAGCATGGCAGGTTATGGAACGGCGACCACCTCGAGGAGATGCTGGATGACTTGGCTTTTGGTCACCTCTTCCGACTCTGCCTCAAAGGTAAGGATCAAGCGATGGCGCAGAACATTGGGGGCTACGGTCTGAATATGATAGGGCGAGACATACTCATCGCCCCGCAGCCAGGCCAAGGCCTTGGCACAGCGAGAAATGGCAATGGATGCTCTGGGCGAGCCGCCACATAATATCCATCGTGTAAGATCATCGCTGTAAGGTTTAGGGGTACGGGTGGCGGCCACCAACGAGATGATATAATTTTTCAGCTTGTGATCCATGTACAGCTCCGCAATCTCTTGCCGGGCGGCAAAGATATCGCTTTGATGGGTGAGGCTTTTTTTGGCTTTTTCTGGTTTTCGTTGGCGATTTTCATCCAGGGATAAAATCTCTAATTCTTCTTTATCGGTGGGATACTTTACTTCCAAGTGCATCAGAAAGCGATCAAGCTGGGCCTCGGGCAGTTTATAGGTTCCTTCTTGCTCGATGGGGTTTTGGGTGGCTAGGACCATAAAGAGCTTGGGCAAGGCGTAGGTATGAGCGCCCACAGTAACTTGCTTTTCTTCCATGGCTTCCAAGAGGGCTGACTGGACCTTTGCGGGGGCTCGGTTAATTTCATCGGCCAAGAGAATATTATGGAACAGCGGGCCCTTTCGAAAAGTAAAGTCGCTCTTTTCATGGACGTAAATATCGGTTCCAATAAGGTCTGAAGGCAATAAATCTGGCGTAAACTGGACGCGATGGAATTCGCCTTCGATGCTATTGGCAAGAGCTTTGGCTGCAGTGGTTTTTGCAAGGCCTGGCATGCCCTCGATCAGCAAGTGACCATCGCACAAAAGGCAAACGAGCATCCCTTCGATGAGATCTTTTTGGCCAATTAGGTGCTTTTCAATGGATTTTTGTACATTGGCCAGCTGTTTTTGTTCCGTCATGTTATCCATTCTCTCCCATAAAAAAACCCAAAGTCCAATATAGCTCTAACATACTAGCAAATTGGTTTGGGATTTGGAAGATATTGTTTGCGGGATGATTTGGAAGATGTTGTTTGGAGGATGTAAAGGTTCAGTACACATGATGGGGTGTTTCTACTCTCCGTTCTCTGATTCCTGCACTATGGATCCCGCGATGCCAACTCACTCTACGTCTCACCGGCTTAAGACGCCGATTCGTCAAGAGTTCCTAGGCTCCGGGAAGACGGGAGTGGAGCTGCCTCAATAGTCTCCTTCCTAGGTTCTGGCATGACACCGTTGTGCGAACTGCCTTTATTCTACTTCTGGCTCATCTTGTCTTTCTTCTTCTTGTCTTTCTTCTTCTAGATCTTGTAGGTAAAGTGCCCTGGATTTTTGAGCATCCTTAATGACTCTGCTAAGTGAATCTGGCATGTCGAGCTGTGTTTCTGGAGCAGAATAAGTAGGCTGAGTAGGTGGAACAACCTTTGTAAAAATAACCAAATCTTCGCTCCTGGGATCAGATGTAGGATTCCATGGGGTGTGCGGATCAGGAATGGCATCAAAGCTCATTCCATCTATTGAGGAATCTGGAAACCTCATAGGCAAGCTCAGTGGTTCTACGGGGGAGCCCACAGTGGAGAAGCGAGAGACTTTCCTCAGGAGGGGGGGCACTTCCTTGAGGCCTTCGTCTTTGAAGGCTTCTGCTGTCGTGGAAAAAAAAGAGCTCAGAACAAAGCTCATAAAAATTATATTCCGAAATATTTTCATGTAGACCTTCCTTTCCTAACTTAATACTTAATGCTATAATAAATATTCCCTTAATCCTTGATACTATACTAAAATGGTTAACAAAAGGTTAATAGTGGTAAAAATATATTTTTTTTCTCAAATGATTCTAGGACGAAAAAATCCAAATGTTTCAACATCATTAAATACGGCTTGAGGGGCTGGATGGTAGTTGGGTTGGAAAGACAGAACTGGACTCCACTCCGTCTTCGCGTTGCACCGACGTGACAAGCTGCAACATTGCTTTCGACTTTGTTGCGTCTTGATGGGGTGTTTCTGCCCTCTGTTCTCTAATTTCTGCTCTCTTTTCTCAAATTTCCTAACTATGGATCCCGCGCTTTTCTTAAGCATGGATCCCGCGCTCATAAGGAATTCTAATGCGCGCCTTCGGCTTACCAAGAATTCCTAATGGCCGGGAAGACGATTACAACACTAGGAAAGACAGTTTTCAATAGTTCCAGAGCACTTGTCAGAGCTGCTAGAATCAGCTCTACTTCCGTCTTCCCGGAGCCTAGGAACTCTAGGCGAACCGGCGTCTTAAGCCGGTGAGCCTTAGAGTGAGTTGGCATCGCGGGATCCACCTCTTAGGAGATGTCAGATACGAGATTGTAAGCCGCAATCATGACGGATGCCAGTGTAGAGATTCCGGGGACCAGCTCAGCCCCTAAGCCGCGATCAGGACTTACTCAACCCAAGCCGCGAGCAGGTCTTGCAGCACCTAAGCCGCTAGCAAGTCTTTCTCAAGCCAATGGATGTCGTAATTGCCCATTTGGACGGCTGTGGACTGCATCAGTTTACGATGGAGGGGAATGGTGGTTTCTATGCCTGTAATGACATATTCGGCCAGGGTGCGATCCAGGCGCTTGAGGCACTCTTCTCGGGTTTTTCCATAGACAATAAGCTTTGCCACCAAGCTGTCATAATAGGGTGGAATCTCGTAGCCCGTATAGAGTTGGCTATCTACGCGGACATTGAGTCCTCCAGGCGCGTGATAGTTTATGACTTTTCCAGGAGAGGGAATAAAAGTTTCAGGATGCTCGGCATTAATCCGGCACTCAATGGCGTGTCCGTTGAACTTTATATCCTCTTGGGTGAAGGGGAGCTTTTCCCCCATGGCCACGCGGATTTGCTCTTTCACTAGATCAACGCCCGTGATCATCTCGGTGATAGGATGCTCTACCTGTAGTCGCGTATTCATTTCGATAAAATAAAATTTGCCATCTTCATAAAGGAATTCCAAAGTACCAACACCACGGTATCCCAGGTGTTTTATGGCATTGGTTACAAGTTCTCCCAATTCTTCCCGCTGTTGGGAGGAAATTACTGGAGATGGCGCTTCTTCTAGTACTTTTTGGTGGCGCCGTTGCAGAGAGCAATCCCGTTCGCCTAGGTGGACTACATTGCCATGACTATCGGCGATAATCTGCACCTCAATATGGCGCGGTTTTTGGAGATATTTTTCCAAAAAGACTTCGTCATTTCCAAAGTTTGCTTTGGCTTCGTTTTTGGCCAGACTAATGGCTTCAGAGAGCTCTTTTTCACTATTGGCAACTTTCATGCCTTTTCCGCCACCGCCTCCGGTGGCTTTGATGAGAACGGGATAACCAACTTTGTCTGCAAAACGTTTTGCGTCGCCAACGGACTCTACGGCACCGTCAGAACCCGGGACGACAGGAATTCCCAGGCGAATCATGGCTTCTTTTGCGGTGATTTTGTCCCCCATCATGGCAATATGCTCAGCCGTTGGGCCGATAAAGACGAATCCGTGCTCTTCTACCATGGAGACAAAATTTTCGCTTTCTGCCAAAAACCCCACGCCGGGATGGATGGCATGGCTGCCAGTTATTTCGGCAGCCGCAAGTATGGAGGGAATATTTAGATAGCTATCCTTTGCGGCGGGTGGCCCTATGCAAACACACTCATCAGCAAGGCGGACATGCATGGCCTTGCTGTCGGCGGTGGAATGAACAGCCACAGACTGGATGCCGAGATCCTTACAGGCTCGGTGGATACGGAGAGCAATCTCTCCTCGGTTGGCGATTAGAATCTTATCCATATTGAATTCATCCTACTCGATGATGACTAGTGGTTCTCCAAACTCGACAGGAGCCGCATCTTGAACAAATATTTTAAGTATCTTACCAGACTTTGGAGCCTTAATGGGATTCATGACTTTCATGGCTTCTAAAATAAGGAGCGTATCCCCTTCTGTAATGGAACTTCCTTCTTTTATAAAAGGAGCAGCATCTGGTTGGGGGGACAAATAAGCCGTTCCGACCATGGGAGCCTTTATGGTTCCAGGATGAGATGCTGGGTCTGAGCTGGTTTCAGCTTTTGCTGTGGGGGCATCCTGTTGCATAACTTGGGTTGGCACGTTGACGGGAGTTGGTGTGACCCCTTGCTGAGTAATGTTGCGGGCAACACGTATTCTTCCCTCTTCCAGTTCGTACTCAATTTCGGATAAATCCGTTTCCTTTAAAATAGCCGCCAATTCACGCACGGCAGCCTTATCAATTTTAAAGAGTTTGGACATTATAAAAATCCTATCTTATGAAACTTTCATCCTCGATCTATACCATTTTTACAAGATCTGCAAGAAAGAGATTTAATTTTTGACCAAAGGCTTAAGTTTAAAACGAAATTTAGTTGTATCTTGCGAATTATTTATCTCGATTTAATTATTCAAGTTGTGATAAAGATCGTACAGATTGACAGTATTTACAAGAGAATTTGCAAGTAGCAACATGAATCCTTCAAAAAAGATTCTTCAAATCAGCGGCCAAAGCACCCTTGAGAAGGCTGCTCATATTTTGGAAAATGGCGGATTGGTGGCTTTCCCCACTGAAACTGTCTACGGCTTGGGGGCCGATGCCACCAATGACATAGCGGTGGCCAAAATTTACGATGTCAAAAAGAGAGACACCTTTAATCCTCTGATTATTCATTGCAGGGATTTGGCTCATGCTAAGACAATTGCAGACTTTTCTCATGAGGCTGAAGAACTTGCTAATCAATTTTGGCCGGGTCCTCTTAGCCTCGTTTTGCCAAAAAAACACTCTTCTTCCCTTTCAGAATTGGCCACAGTGGGTCTTGATACGCTTGCAGTCCGTGTTCCGGAGCATCCAGTAGCCCTTTCTCTTTTGTGCTCCGTTCCATTTCCCATCGCCGCCCCTAGTGCCAATATGTCTGGAAGCATTAGTCCCACCACAGCTCAGCATGTTGTTGATTCACTTGGGGATTTAATCTCTGTGGTTTTAGAGGGCGGCCCTTGTAAAAAGGGCATCGAATCAACCATCATTGACATGAGCGAAGCACAACCTACTTTATTGCGCTCGGGAAGTATACCGTCTGAGGCTATTGAAGAAGTGTTTGGGCTGCTTTTGTTGACAGCCTCAAAATCTTCTGCAAATCCTAAGAGTCCAGGGCTTTTATCGCGACATTATGCGCCTGGGCTTCCTATGCGACTAGAGGTGGCTGTTGCCACTGACTCCGAGGCCTTTTTGGGTTTTGGGCCAGATTCAGCCGTAAGTGCTGATTTGAATTTGAGCCCTAGTGGAGACTTGGCAGAAGCAGCTGCGAATCTCTTTGCCATGCTAAGACAGTTAGATAATCCCAGGAACTTTAAGGGGATAGCCGTTGCTCCCATACCAGAACGTGGTGTAGGAAAGGCAATTAATGATCGGTTGCGACGTGGATCTGTGAGGTATTCTAAAAATGCATCTCAGGAGTGATGCATTTTTAGAATACCTTTGATGTGATTTCTTTTTTGGATGCTTGTGTAAAAAAAGCCAAAGGCGTTAACCTTTGGCTTAAGTACTTGGGGAGGTATAATAATAAATTCAAAGGATTCAAAAGAAATAATTTAAAAATTCGTATATTTATAACTATATTTTTTAGTGCAACCGAGATCTATATGCACGTGCTAATACGTCCATGGAGGTATGTCTTTTTGTAATACCGGATGGTAAGTTGTTTAATTATAAAGATAAAAAGGTGTTTTTAAGAAAAAATTTATTTTTTTATTTAGATGTAAGTATTTGAATATATATGTAAGTAATTTGCATTAATTAGGGTTAGGTAACTGTCTGTATTTAGAAAGTTGTATGGTTTTTTGGCAGAAGGAGTCCAGAATATCCGTCTTCCTGAAGCCTAGGAAGAGGGTCTTAGAACCCTCTCCGCTGTCGTCATCCCGGAGCGCTTAGAAAGGCCGGTCTAGTATCCTTCCCATTCCCGTCTTCCCGGAGCGCTTAGAAAGGCCGGTCTAACAACATTTGCAATCTCGTCTTCCCGGAGCCTAGGAACTCTAGACGAACCGGCGTCTTAAGCCGGTGAGGCCTAGAGTGAGTTGGCATCGCGGGATCCATGGAGCAGAGGAAAGAGATCAAATTTCAGAGAACAGAAAAGTGTCTTGTAGCAACGATTAAATCTGACCTCCGAGCTCTGTTCCCTGATTTATGAAAGATGGATCCCGCGCTCATCCGTCTACGCTTCCGCCTTCGCTGCGCTATAGCGGACAGGCCGCTACGACGTGATTTTGAACCTTCTCTGATATGAGTTTTTATGGATCCCGCGCTCATAAGGAATTCTAGGGCGCGCCCACGGCTTGCCAATAATTCCTAATGGCCGGGAAGACAGTTTTGGCCTAATGGCCGGGAAGACAGTTTTGGCCTCATTGTCGGGAAGACAGCTTTGGCCTCATTGTCGGGAAGACGGTTTTGGGCGTATGGCAGTGTGAGGATGCTAATGTCGAAGCTGAGGCCGTTACACATAAGGAGTTACTGCTATAGCCGGTGTGTGAGGCAAGAGAGAATTTTTGACGAACTAATCACACGGAAGAGCCGGTGTGTGACGTAACGAGAGAATTTTTGACGAACTAAGATCCTTACACACATGCTAAGCCGCTGCAATGGGTTCAGTGTAAATGCTATTGATTCAGTTATTTCTTTTTAACGCCGATGTTCTCAAAGCGTTTATTGAATTTGCCGACTTGTCCGCCAGAATCTACGAGGCGATGGACACCCGTCCAGGCTGGATGAGACTTTGGGTCGATTTCAAGACGCAAGGTATCGCCCTCTTTGCCCCATGTGGACATCATCGTGCATTCAGAACCATCAGTCATAACGACCTTGATTTCGTGATAGTCGGGGTGGATACCTTTTTTCATAACGTCAACTTCTCATCATATTCAGCAATAACTCCCAACTTATCTAACGAATTTCCATCTAATTGGCAAGAAGTTTATTCTCAAGCATTCGACAGCAGGTCTGTTAAGCATTCGACAGCTGGTATGTTTCAGTGAAGTTCCTCAGTCCATAGACATCCATATTGTCTTTAAATCTGTATATTTTTCGAAGGCATAAAGGGATTTGTCACGCCCAAATCCTGACTGCTTAAATCCACCAAAGGGAACCGTTATATTTCCTTCATCAAAGCAATTTATCCAGATGGAGCCTGCTTGTATGCGTGTGGCCATTCGTAGGGCCTTTGAAGCATCACGTGTCCAGACAGCTGCGGCTAATCCATATACCGTGTCATTAGCCAATTTTACGGCTTCCTCTTCTCCATTGAAGGTCATATAGGCGAGGACAGGACCGAAAATCTCTTCCTGTGCAATTGTCATCTTGGATGTAACCCCCTCAAAGATCGTTGGTTCCACATAATAACCACCTGATTCAGTCATCACTTGCTTGCCACCAACTATCTTTTTGGCTCCTTCCTTGTCACCACAATGGATGTAGCTCATGACACGATCCATTTGTTCTTTTGTGACGAGCGGTCCCATATTTGTGTCAGGATCCATGGGGTCCCCTACTCTCCAATCCTTAGTGTGCTCAAGCACCTTGTCCAGAAAGGGTTTGGCGATGGATTCTTCAACCAACAACCTGGAGCCTGCATTACAGACTTCTCCTTGATTTTCAAAGATACCGCGGGCAGCGGCCTCGGCAGCATTATCAAGATCCTCACAGTCTGCCATAATAATATGAGGTGTTTTTCCCCCACATTCTAGGGAGACATGCTTCATATTGGATTCGCCGGCATAGGTCATCAAAAGTTTTCCTACTTCTCCTGATCCTGTAAAGGCCAGGCAGTCTATATCCATATGCCTTCCTATGGCTTGCCCTGCGGTCTCTCCATAGCCAGGTATTATGTTCAGAACACCGTCGGGAACCCCTGCTTCTTTTGCCAAGGCCCCCAATCGAATGGCGCTGAGGGGTGATTGCTCAGCTGGTTTTAAGATGAGACTATTGCCTGTGGCAAGGCAGGGCGCAATCTTCCACATGGCCATCATAAGAGGATAGTTCCAGGGGATAATAGCCCCAATAACACCCAGCGGGGCCCGTCTTACCATTGCCAGTTTGGTGTCTGGTGTTGGTGCAACTTGGTCATAGACTTTATCAATAGCCTCAGCATTCCACCGAAGGCAATTCACGCTTCCAGGAATGTCTCCACTGTAACTATAGCTAATGGGTTTTCCCATATTTAATGTTTCTAGGAGAGCAAATTCTTCATGGTGCTTTTCAATCAGCTCCGCAAGTTTTAAAAGAATAGTTTTCCGTTCCTGGGGAGCAAGGCCACTCCATCGGCGGTCTTCAAAGGCCCTTCTTGCCGCAGATACAGCCGAATCCACATCCTCTTTATGGCAAGATGCTACCTGGGCAATTTCTTGGCCTGTAGCTGGGTTAATGGCGGGGAAAGTTTTCCCCGATAGGGCGGGAACATATTTCCCTGCGATGAAGGCACGTGTTTCGATTTTAAGTCCCTGCGCTTTCTTGATCCAAAAGTCTTTATTCTTCATTTTTCCCTCTCCTAGATTGACTATATTTTACACGCTGGGGCAAAAGGATCAAGGGAAGCCTTTTAGGAGAATAGATTAAATAAAACGGGGAGAGTTATGGGCTAATATTTTCCTTTCGCAACTTTTACACAAGCTGGATGGTGTTTTCTTCAAATTATGTTTAGAATGACGGGGTAGTCGTGTCAGGTTGGAGTGACTTACAGTGCAAATAAATAAAAAATGATAGAGAGGAAAAGTTTACTGTGAAGAATCAATCTGTAGATAAGAGAAAGCCAGGGACATTTTCAAAATACTCTGGTGAAACTTTCATAATTTTTTTGAATTTCTTTATCTTTTTCTTACTTTTTCACACTTTTTCATATTCAGGAGGCCTTTTAAGTCTGGATCTGCATGCCCATCATTATTCAGATTTTGGGGTTGCTCTAACCGTTACCCTATATTCTGCTGGATATATACTCGCTAACCTTGTTCTTTCAAAACATTTTAATGATTTTACTGGAAAATACGTATTTTTCTGCCTTTATTCATTTCTCGCGGTCACCATGTTTGCTGCTCCTTTTTGTGAAGCGAGTTTTCTTGTATATCCTCTGAGGTTTTTATGGGGGATCTTTTCAGGAATGTTATTCACCCTCCTCCTTATTGCCGTTATACAACATGCTAATCCGAAACGTATCGCAGTTGTCCTGGCGGTTGTAGGAGTTTTGGCAGGCCTTGGCGCCACGTCAGGCGCTTTCTTGGTTAAGGTCACGGGGATTTCTGGTGCTATGCCATATCTATTAGCGGGGATAACCCTAGTGATCGCTTTTCCTTTAAGTTTTTTGTTTAGAATACATAAAACTAAAAAAGAAAAACATCGAACGAAGGACTCTCTCTTTGCGGGTATTTTGTGTCTTCTGACCGTGCCCGTTTTAGTTATATTGTCAATTAGTTTGGGTATAGGCTACAGTACCAGCAAATTTTTAACGATTTATGCTGAACAATTCTACCATATAATTGCGAAGGACGCAGCAGTCCTTCTGGGGGTGTATAGTGCAGGGGCTGTGTTTATTTCTATCCCCATTGGCTGGCTCGGGGACCGGTTTGGCCCTTCAAAAGTGATTGTAGCTGTTAGTTTTGTTTTTTCGGTATTGGGCTTTTCTCTTTATTATTTTAACGTTTTTTCAGATTTATTGTATCCTATCTTCTTTCTCATAGGAGGATCCATAAATGCTTTACATTCTCTGCTCTTAGCCTTTATGACGAACGTAGTTGGCAAGCATGATATTCCGAAAGCTGTATCTGGATTTAACATTCTAGGGAAGCTTGGGGGAATCTTTGGGACTCTTGTTTTAGGGGCGCTTATGACGTCTTATGGTGCCATGAGTTTTCTCTCTATTTTGCTAGCAAGTGGACTCATCATTTTTATTTCCATCCTCTTTCACCTTTTTTGGCACCAGAAAAAATCCACAGCTTAAAATATTTGCTTTAGGGGCTGCTTTTTTCATTATTTTTATTCATAATGAACAAAAGTATGCCTGAGTTGGTAATAAAAAAATGTCTATGGAGGGAAAATGCGACATGGTGAATAAGTTAGCAGGTGAGAAAAGCCGACAGTATGTCCGAAAATTTTCGGATAATCCGCATTTGCTTCTTACAAATCTTACAATCTACTTTTTCCTTACTTTAGCTTTTATTTTTTCTGGAACTCTTTTAAGTCTGGATCTGCTTGCGCATGCTTATAGTGATTTTGATATTGGGATAACTGCTTCTCTTTATTCTGTGGGCTACATACTATCTAATTTCATTATTTCAAAATACTTTGATATGTTTGCCAACAAGTTTATCTTCCCTTCTCTATATTTGTCGCTTGCGGGTGCCATTATTGCTACTCCTTTTTGTGATCAAACTTTCTTCGTATATGTCCTTCGATTCTTGTGGGGAGGGCTTTCTGGGATGCTATTCACACTTCTTGTCATTTCTACCATACAGCATACTGTACAGGCTCGAATGGCAACCGTAATGTCTTTTATTGCTGTTTTAATCGGACTTGGTTCAAGCCTTGGGCCCTTTCTCATCCAATATACCGGCGTAACGGGCATAACCCCTTTTCTTCTTGCGAGTATATTTTTAGTTGTGACATTTCCTGTTGCCTTAGGGTTCAAAATTCAAAAAGCTAAAGAAGAAAAAATTAAAAAGCACAAGAGCATATTTGCCGGTTTGATATATATTATTGCTTTGCCCGTATTCGTTTTATTCTGCATTAGTATAGGTGCTGGGTTTAGCTCAGGCAAATACATCACCATTTTTGCAGAACAATTTTACCACATGACAAGTGGTGATGCTGCATTACTATTGTCCATTTTCAGTTTGGGCGCTTTTTTTATGTCTATTCCAATTGGGATTCTTGCTGACAGGCTGGGGCCCTCAAAAGTAATTTTAGGGGTTAGTTTTGTTTTTATCTTGCTCTGCGCTGTCCTATATCAGTTTCAAATTTTTTCGGATAGTTTTTATGTTATCTTTTTTGTTATGGGTGGCATATTGGGGAGTATATATTCACTTGTAATGGCCTTTCTTTCAAGTGTCGTAGATGCGAGTGATATACCGAAAGCAATTTCTGGGTGCAATATTTTCTCTAAGGTGGGAGCCATAGGAGGAACGTTGATTATAGGTGCCGTTATGACTAAATATGGTGCTCATCAGCTTTTATTAGCCTTTTTGGGAGGTATGCTTATCATTTTTCTTGCAGGTTTTATAAAGGTGAAGCCCTTGGGCAAGAAATCCTCAGCCTAAAACACCTAGGAAACCAAAATATCTGACTTGTGCTCTTTTTCTTGAAGAAATAGCGTGGAGGGCGTATAAATGCCACTCGAGACATGAAAAGGAGTTATACGCATGTACGTTGTTACTGGCGGGGCAGGATTTATAGGGTCTAATATCGTCGCAGCTCTTGAAGAGCGAGGCGATGAGGACATTGCTGTTTGTGATGTTTTTGGAACCGATGAAAAGTGGAAGAATTTGGCGAAGCGGACCCTTGCCTATGTTGTATCTCCAGAAAAACTTATGGGTTTTTTGGATGATCATCGCGAGGACATTACAGCAATCTTTCATATGGGGGCCATTTCATCTACCACCGAGACAGATGTAGATTTGATCATGTCGTCCAATTTTGAGCTGACAACGGCCCTTTGGCAATGGTGTGCAAAACATGACAAGCGTCTCATTTATGCGTCCTCGGCGGCCACATATGGCGATGGAGATCAGGGCTTTGTGGATAATGATAATTTGCCTGCGCTAGAAAAACTTCGCCCTATGAACGCCTATGGCTGGAGTAAGCATCTTGTGGACAAGAGGATCGTGAGCCAAATTAATAAAAAGCGCAAAGCTCCTGCCCAGTGGGTGGGTCTTAAATTCTTTAACGTTTACGGGCCTAACGAGTATCATAAAGGCAGTATGCAGAGTGTGATTGCTCATCTCTATCCTAAAATCAGTGCTGGAGAACCGGCGAAGCTCTTTAAGTCCTATAAAAAGGAATATCCCCATGGTGGTCAGCTTCGAGACTTTGTTTGGGTTGGAGACTGTGTGGATGTGATGATGTGGTTTCTAGACAATCCAAAACAGAGCGGTATATTTAATGTGGGTACAGGAAAGGCTCAGCCCTTTAGCGCCTTGGCAACGGCCATCTTTACCGCGCTCACTAAAAAGCCGGATATCGAGTTTTTTGAGATGCCTGAAACACTCCGAGAGAAATATCAGTATTATACCCAAGCAGATATGAGCCGCTTGAGAAAAGCAGGCTACAAAAAGCCCTTTACCTCACTTCAGGATGGCACCAAGGAATACGTTCTGAAGTATCTTGCAACAGCTGACCCCTATAGATAAGCGATGATCCCTTTTCCCCATATCAACCCCATTGCCCTTGAGTTGGGCCCCTTAAAAATTCATTGGTACGCCCTTTCATACGTCGTTAGCTTTCTATTGGGCTGGAAATATTGTGTTTATTTGTTGAAGCTGAACCCCAAACCTTTTTTTACGAAAAAGGATTTAGATGACTTTCTGACGTGGGCAATCGTTGGAGTGGTCGTGGGTGGACGCCTTGGGTTTGTGCTGTTTTATAAGCCTTTAATCTATCTGCAAGATCCCCTTTCTATCTTTTACACCTGGGAGGGAGGCATGTCCTTCCATGGAGGCCTTGGTGGGATGATTGCGGCGACGATTTTGTTCTGTCGCAAGCGAGATATTCCGTTCCCTTCTTTAACCGATTTATTGTCCTGTGCGGCGCCAATAGGCCTATTCTTTGGGCGTATAGGGAACTTTATTAACGGGGAAGTTTTTGGACGCATGACGGACGTTTCTTGGGCCATGCAATTTCCCGGTGGGGGGCCGTTTCTCCGCCACCCTAGTCAACTCTATGAAGCCTTTCTGGAAGGGATTGTTCTTTTTATTTTGCTCTATGTATTTGCTATTCGGAAAAGTACATTCTCCCGGGTAGGCTATCTTTCCGGCATGTTTCTTGTGGGATACGCCATTGTTCGCATTCTAGCTGAAACATTCCGAGAGCCAGATGCATTCTTAGGGTTTATCTTCGGTCCGTTGACCATGGGGCAGCTATTGAGCCTTCCTATGGCACTAGTAGGGCTGTTTCTTATGTTTAGAGGTCCACGTGTCACCCCTTCTTCCAATTCTTAGGGGGCTTATAGAGGAAAAAGGCCCCCTCCCCTTAGATTCCTTCATGAATTTGTGTTTGAGCCACCCTGAGCACGGTTATTATCGGAAACGTGATCCCCTGGGCCGGCAAGGTGATTTTACAACGGCTCCAGAGATTAGCCAAATGTTCGGCGAGCTCATAGGCATCTGGTGCGTTGAACGCTGGCAAGCCATGGGAAGTCCTGCTTCTTTTAACATTGTGGAATTGGGGCCTGGTCGCGGGACTCTGATGTCTGATGCTTTGCGCGCTGGAAAGGCGTCTCCAGGATTTATAGAGGGTCTAAAGCTTCACTTGGTGGAAATAAATGATTCTTTGCGACGTCAACAAAAGCAGGCTCTGAAAGCCTATGATCCAGTGTGGTATGAATCTATAGAAGATCTTAAATTAAAGGGCCCCACCCTTTGGATCGGAAATGAATTCTTTGATGCCTTGCCTATTCAGCAGTTCATTTCAAAGGATGGCATATGGCATGAACGTTGTGTTGAGTTTGATACCCATAAGGATGAACTTTGCTACGTGGATCTTGTTTCAAAAGAGGTGCCAGTCATGGGAGAGCAACCCGCAGGAACTCTGTTTGAAACGTGTCCACTAGCTCAAAGTATTTTGGCGAAAATATCTGCACATATTAAAATCCACGGGGGCTGTGGACTGTTCATAGACTATGGGTATAGCCGCGGTGAAAAGGGAGATACTTTTCAGGCTCTCAAGGATCACCAGCCCGTTAGCCCCCTCGCCTTCCCAGGGCAATCTGATTTAACGGCCCATGTGGACTTTCAAAAACTAGTGGAAATTGCCTACAGACAAGGCGCGCAACCTCATGGACCTGTCACACAGGAAGCATTTCTAAATGGACTCGGGATAGCCGTACGCGCACAGGCCTTGCAGGAAGGAAAACATGAGTCTCTTCAAGAGGAGGTAAAAAGGGCCCATTTGCGCTTGACCTCTCCCAAGGAAATGGGCAACTTGTTCAAGGTTCTTGCTATTACAGATTCAAATCAAACAGTTCCTTGTGGTTTTCATGTCTGACTTTCCCTACTTTAAAGCTTCTTCCCTAGAGTCCCTGCCCGGCATTCGTCATGGTTTTTTTACCCGAAATGGTGGGGGAAGTTCGGGTATATTCTCAACGCTTAACTGTGGCATTTCTCGTATTGAAGGGCGTCAAAAGGATGATCCTGCGACGGTTCACAAGAATAAAGACCTTGCTCTTGGAGCCTTAGGCTCAACCGTTGATCAGTTGGTGCTGCTTCGCCAAATTCATAGTAAAGATTGTATCATTGTTGAAAAGCCCTGGGACAAGGATCCCTGTGAGGCAGATGCTTTGGTGACCAATATGCCCGGACTATTTATTGGTGTCCTGGCGGCCGACTGTGTGCCTGTTCTTATGGCAGATTCCTTAGCAAAGGTAGTAGGTGCTGCCCATTGTGGTTGGGGGGGCGCCTTAAAGGGTGTTTGTGAAGAAACGCTTCAAAAGATGGAATCCCTTGGGGCCTCTCGAGAAAACATTCGTGCCGTATTGGGCCCTAGTATTTCTCAGGAGTCCTATGAAGTTGGACCAGACTTTCCCCATAAGTTCCTGGAAAAAGATGCTAATAACCAGCGATATTTTCTTCCCTCTTCCCGTGAGGAGCATTTCCTGTTTGATTTGAAAGGCTATGTGGCTCAGCTTTTAGAGCGCGCGGGTCTCTCGAATGTCACAACGCTCGAGAACAATACGTATGCTGAGGAAGAAACTTTCTTCAGCTATCGCCGTGCCACTCACAGAAAAGAAAACGGTTATGGCAACCAAATGTCTGTCATTGGTATAGTAGGATCCATATCCTAGCAACAGCCCCACTCCCGTCTTCCCGGAGCCTAGGAACTCTAGACGAACCGGCGTCTTAAGCCGGTGAGGCATAGAGTGAGTTGGCATCGCGGGATCCATGGAGCAGAGATCAGCCAACGGAGTTCAGAGCTCAGATGCAATCGCTTATAGAATGCAATTTCTGTTCTCCGAGTTCTGTTTCCTGATTTATGAAAGATGGATCCCGCGCTCATCCGTCTTCGCTACGCTACGACGTGACAGGCTGCTATGACGTGATTTTGAACCTTCTCTGATTTATGAAAGATGGATCCCGCGCTCATAAGGAATTCTAGGGCGCGCCTACGGCTTGCCCATAATTCCTAATGGCCGGGAAGACGGTTTTGGACGTGTTCCGCGGGCTGCAAGGACTCCAGTGTCTCCGTCCTCCCGAAGGCAAGGGAGTACGTCCTATCAGCCTTCCCAATGTCGTCTTCCCGGAGCCTAGGAACTCTAGACGAA
>JABJFC010000014.1 GCA_018662925.1 Alphaproteobacteria bacterium
AAAAGCTCCTCGACTGACTGTATCAATAAAATCCTTAAAGTCGATAAATAGCTCGCGATTGACGTATACCCGTACATCGTGACGGTGTCTTGTCATGGCAACAAGAAGACTTGCGGGGTCGAGACACGGATCAACAGATACAAAAGTTTTATCAAAGGTACTCCCTTCTGATTTATGAATAGTCATTGCATAGCCATGGGTGATGTGTGGGTACTTTTCTGTGCTGAACTGAACCAAACGCCCACAATCAAGGCGTACCGTCATTGTTTTTGAATTATATGCCTCTATTGTCCCCAGTGTGCCATTCTTAGCACCAATTCGAGGGTTGTTTTTAATAAATCTTTTCAAAAAGGGTGTCTCTTCAACATTCTTAATATACAGCCCATGATGATCATTCTGCGTAAACCGAATCCGATCGCGTATCGCATATTCTTGACCTGAGACCACAAAACTTTCTTTGAGATATCCTCGTGCTTTGAGACCTTCGCGAATCGCCTGATTAAGCTCATAAACCTCCACATTCCGATAAGCTAAGACCATCTGGCTTTGACGAGGGCGATAATCTTTAATGTAGGCATCTCTCAAAGCATAAATAAGCTCTTTAGAACTTTCATGCCACGTAAAATGACCCTTTTCATAATAAGGTTTGATGCCGTCTAGAACGTGGATGTCATTTAAGTATTTTGAGCATTCTCGCTGCCACTCAACCTTTTGACGCACCACCTCTCGGGTTTCACAACATCCAAACCGTTCCGCAAAAAGACGCCCATAGTCCCCAGCTTCTCGCGATTTAATTTGAGAAGTGTCTTGGACAACGAGAACTTTTGCTCCTTTCTCGACAGCTTCTCTCAAGAAAGGCTCCCAGAGTCGTCCGCCAACCATATTCGCCTCGTCAACAATGATGACGTTTTTGTCAGAGAAACAATGTTTCTCCAAAGTCTTCATTTTGTTGTGGGCGTAAAGATACGGCCGACCCCAAAGCCGACCACTTTTAACGTATGCTCTTTGCTCTTGATATTTCTGCCAGTGGAAGAGAAAGCTATCCAATGTTTTACAGGGAATGCCGATTTCTTGCTCCATGATTTCCACCGCCTTCCCTTGGAAAGAGGTTCCGAGCACTTCATACCCTGCTTGTTGGTAGCTACTGGCCACAGCTTTTAAAAGCGTGGTTTTTCCAGTCCCTGCTTTTCCGTTCAAAATACGAATATCTGAGCCGGTACATAAATGGGTGACAGCCTCCCGTTGTTCTTGGAAAAGTTTAAATCCAAGCTCTTGTTCTTGTTTGCGAATTGAAGAGTCAATGAGATCCTTGGTTACAGACTTTGTTTGTCGGCGTTGAAGTGCGTCTGCAAGGCCTGTTATGTAATCTTCTTGTTTTTTGTAGAGAGTGGACGTAAAGACGTTCTCACGGTTGATATTTTTTCCGACCTTGTGAGCAATTTCTTTATTTTCTAACAATTGCTCTGTAAGCTTTGATGCAAGATCTTTGAGTTCTGTTGCAAAAACCCCTGAAGTACCTTCAAAAATGGTATCATCGTTGGCTTGGCTGAGGATGAGTTTTGAAGAAATTCTGAGCCCTTCCACGTTCGCTCTTAAGATTGAAAAGAGTTTGGCATCTCCTCCAACACGGCGGATGATTTCTTCTTCGATGTGTTTTCGAGTGAAAGTCGTACGTTTGAAAGACACCTCCCTAACTAAGGAGCCTGGGTTCTCGCACATAATATCGATGTTTGTTTGACGTACTGCTTCATTATCAGTCACAATACGTGAGTAGTTGCCATCTCTAGCAAGCTTTTGGGCGTACCAACCTTCGTGTTCTGTCGCTAAAAACTGTGAACCGCGATCTTCGTTGGAACGTGCGTCAATGCGAACAGGTAGCCCCGCCAATTGAAGGTGTTTATTAGCAGAAATTTCCCATTGTTTTCTTGTGATATTGTGCTCTGGTTTTGTGACGATCTCGGCATCTTTCCTTTGAGAGAATGCGCCTTCTACGAGTGGTCGTCTTGTTATCATTCCATGAAAATGCGGATTCCCTTTGTCCCAGTGAATAGCGTATTCAACGACAAGTCCTCTTGAGACAAATCTTTCTTTTAAGAACTCCTCAACACATGCTTCGGCCTCAAACTTTTTGAGCTCAATAGGGATGGCGCCCATAATCGTTTGAGCTGTTTGTGTTGAGTTTAAAAACTTCTCTTTTGCCTCTAAACTTTTTTGATGTTTTACGGGATCACTCGGCTCACCTCTGAATCGTAGTGCTGCAATGTCATCTTCAAACTGCTCAACCTTATTCCATAAGATGGAGGGATTCTTTACCCAGTCTGGTGCCTCATCTTCCGCAAGAACTCGGCTTACAATAACATCTTTTTTGTTGGTGTAGTCGTAGTCTGTTCCTGTGCGCCCGTCGCATTGACGTCCTCCTCCAATATACGCACTAAAGCCTACAGAGGAACGTCCTTCACTCCGTGATATAAATCCCAAGGACAACGAGTAAATTGCCATAATAAACACCGTTAAGCGTCAATTACAATTTAAACCCTGGAAGTTTATATCTGAGTGATGCGAAGCCCCCATGCCTCTCCAGTGGAGCTATGCTAACGCCTGTGGCCATAAAGCACAAGTGCGATTTTCAAATCGCACATAAGTGCGCCCCCTTCGGTGGATTGCAGATAACAAGATTTTTTTTATAGTTCTTCCACGCCGTATTTTGCTCTCAGGAAGCCTTAACGGCGTATGAGTGGAGGAGGAGGGGATATTCAATAACCTGGGTATGCGGTTTACTCCACAAACCGGCTAAATCGCCATTATTTTGCAGTTGACTCCACTCGCTATTATATGTAGCACTTTATGCTATGAACACTTACCCTGAAGATGCAGTTGAATTAATGAACATGTTTTCAA
>JABJFC010000015.1 GCA_018662925.1 Alphaproteobacteria bacterium
TAAGCATGCCCAAAATCTAAGAAATAGGGGCTAATAGAGGCACTAAAGCGAGAAAAACACCCCTTATCCCTTCCTCTTGCTCAAAATTATGCGACTTCAATTGCTGGTTGTGACAAAATCATGCTTGATAGAGGCGCCCAACTTACAACTACATTCAAATACTGAACTTGAAAATTCACTACCTTCCTCTCTTAATCTCCCATGGCTATGGCAACCTTAGATCGAGGATTGATCCCTAAAAGTTTCGTTATATATTTTCCGCACTTTAAAAGCTTATCCATATGAACGCCTGTTTCAATGCCCATGCCAGTGAGCATAAACAATAAGTCTTCAGTGACAACATTTCCTGAGGCTCCTTTGGCATAGGGACACCCTCCAATTCCGGCGACCGAACTATCTATGACGGAGATCCCCTCTTCCAGGGCTGTCAGAATATTCGCCAGTGCTTGGCCATAAGTGTCGTGGAAATGAACAGCCATCTGCTCTATGGACACCGTCTTTGAAAGGTTCCGGATAAGCTCCCGTGTTTGAAGGGGGGTACCAACGCCAATGGTATCTCCCAAAGAAATTTCTAGACAACCCAATTTTAAGAGTCGTTCAGCAACTTCCACAACTTTGCCACTCGGAACATCCCCTTCGTACGGACATCCCATGACACATGAAATATATCCTCTTATAGGCATCCCAATCTCTCGAGCCCCTTTAACAACAGGATCTAGTCTCTCAAAACTCTCCTGAATCCCACAGTTGATGTTCTTTTGAGAGAATGTTTCCGAGGCCGCCACAAAAACTGCAATCTCTGTTACACCTGCCTCTAAGGCTTTTTCCAGTCCCTGCTGGTTAGGGACAAGCACCGGATACTGAACGCCTGCTTTTTTCTCGATGCCCTCATAAACATCCCCAGTCTTAGCCATTTGTGGCACCCATTTAGGGGACACAAAGCTTCCCACCTCTATTACGGAAAGCCCTGTCTGTGACAGCATATCGATGAATCGCCGACGTTCCGGCACTGAGATCAACTTGGATTCATTTTGTAATCCGTCCCGCGGGCCAACTTCAACGATCTTAACAGTTCTAGGTAATGTCATTTTGCTTTGGGCTCCATTTGAACCAACTCTCGTCCCTCTTCCACTATTTCTCCCAACTCACAGGGTATAGCGATGATCGTACCATCAAACGGGGCGTGAATGCCGTGCTCCATCTTCATGGCTTCCATGGCCACAAGGGGCTCCCCTTGTTTGACAGAGTCCCCCTTTTTCACATGAAGGGCAATCACTTTCCCCGGCATGGGCGCCATCAAATGCCCTTGGCTTTCTTCGAGAATTTCCCGTGATTCCTGTGGGGCGCCAATCGTAAAATCAAAAACATGGCCGTCTCGAAAGAGAACAAGGTGATTTTCTACGATTACCCCCTCAAACATCACCTCTTTTCCAGAAGACGTGAGGACATACTGACCGTTAGTCGCCTTGTAGGAAAAAGAAAGAGATTCCTTATGCCACTTCAAGGAATATTCTGTTTCTCTCCGTTCCAAGCTGCATTCATAGGTTTCTCGGCCTTGGGAAAGTATAATTTTCGCCTGACCAGGATCATTAAGAAGCCAGTGATCTCGGCGATTCCAGGGAGACTTCACCTTTTGCCCATTGAGAACACAAACCCCCATGGCCAAGGTCAGCAAGTCAACTTTTGGATAGGTGGATGGCTTAAGCGTATCAAGGGTGCTTGTGGTGTAAGCCCCTTTTACAAACCTAATTGATTCCAATATTTCCATCAAGAACGCTCCATTGGTCTTTACCCCTGCCACATGGAACTGTGATACTCCTTGAATCAATTCCAATCGTGCTGCCTCGCGCGTTTTTCCAAAGGCAATGATCTTTGCCAGCATGGGATCATAGGAAGCGCTTATACGTTGGCTTTGGCGGATGCCGCTGTCTATTCTGAGGGATTTCGATTCTGCAGGAGGATCATAATGATAAATTTGCCCAACTGATGGCAGGAAGTTCTTTTCTGGATCCTCGGCATAAAGCCGCGCCTCAATGGCATGGCCAGTGGCTTTTATTTGAGATTGCTTGCACGGCAATGGGGATCCAGCCGCGACCAAAAGCTGCCATTCCACCAGATCCAAGCCCGTGATGGCTTCGGTAACGGGGTGCTCCACTTGCAACCTAGGATTCATTTCCAGAAAGTAAAAGTGGCCTTTGTTGTCCAATAAAAATTCCACCGTTCCCGCCCCCACATAGGAGACGCTTTTACAGAGCTTTACGGCGGCCTCATAGAGTTTTTCCTTTGTCTTCTTATCCAAGTTAGGAGCTAAAGCCTCTTCGATTATCTTTTGATGGCGCCGTTGCAAAGAACAATCCCGCTCAAAGAGATGGACCACATTGCCTTGCGTGTCTCCAAATACTTGAATCTCGACATGTCGGGGATCGGGAATATAGTCTTCAAAGAGTAAACGTTCGTCCCCAAAAGCCCCCAGAGCCTCCCGCTTCGCCCTTTCTATGAGCGTGGATAATTCTGCCTTTGAATTCGCAACATGCATGCCCTTTCCACCGCCCCCGGCAACGGGCTTTATCAAGACAGGAAATGGCAACTTGTCCTCAGGAGAATAGCTGGAGATTGTTGGAAGACCCACTTTTTGGGCCGCTGACTTGGCCTGATTTTTATCCCCCATGAGAGCCAAGGTTTCGGTATTGGGTCCAATGAAGACAATCCCTGCTTCTTCACAAGCCTTGGCCAATGCGGGAGACTCAGCCAAAAATCCGTACCCCGGGTGAATGGCTTCAGCACCGGAAGCCGTAGTCAGCTTTACAATCTCTACTGGGTCCAAATAGCTGTTAATGGGATAAGACACATCCCCTTCCAAAACATAAGGGGCACTCTTGTCTTCGGGCGTATACACAACCACCGTTTGAAGGGAGAGTTTTTGACACGTCCTGATAATCCGGCGGGCAATCTCTCCCCGATTTGCGATCAGAACCTTTTTAAACATCCTAGTCTTGTCCCCATTTTGGTGAACGCTTGTCAAAAAATGCCGAAAGTCCTTCTTGGGCTTCATCTGTGGTTCTCTGATGGGCAATTTCGAGAGCTGTGTCTTCGATCACGCTCTCTCCTATTTTTCCCTGATCAAATTCACGGATAAGCTTTTTGGCTCGGCGTTGCGCCTGAGGAGCCCCGGCCAAAAGACTATCCACCAGCTTATTGATCTGCATGCCCAGCTCTTTTGCCGGATATTGGCCGTGGATCAACTGCATCTCCTGGGCTTTTTGAGCTGAAAATCTTTCAGCTGATAGAAAATATCGGCTTGCCATACGCTGGCCCATAGCCCGAAGAACGTAAGGACTAATGACGGATGGCGTAAGGCCCAATCGCACCTCAGAGAAACAAAACTGAGCATCTGATTCGGCAAAAGCAATATCACAACAGGCAACCAATCCAACGCCACCGCCAAAAACAGATCCATGCACTTTGGCGATGGTCGGAGCCGGAAAACTATCCAGAGCATACATAAGTTGGGCCAATTTTTCGGCATCTAAGCGATTCTCTCCCAGAGAAAACTTGATGGCTCGTTGCATCCACCCTAAATCCCCGCCGGCGCAAAAGCTATCTCCTGCGCCTTCTATCAGCAGTACTCGAATGGATGAATTTTCCCTGAGCTTAAGCAATGTTTCCAGCAAACGGCTGATTAAATCTTCATCGAGAGCATTATGAACCAGGGGCCGATTAAGGGTCATCACCACAAGGCCGTTTTTTTTCTTAGAAATTAACAAGTTTTTTTCCATTCCTGCTCCCCTTCATAGGCTCTGACATATGCCCTGGCACATGCCCTGGAATTTACATTCTAAAAACACCAAACTTAGTTGACTCACACGTCCCATTGAAAGCTACCTCTAAGGACAGTCCCAATACACGGCGGGTTTCCTTGGGGTCAATGATGCCATCATCCCAAAGGCGTGCCGTGGCATAATAGGGATGACCTTGGATTTCATATTGATCCCGAAGAGGCTTTTTAAAGGCTTCCGCGTCTTTTTCAGACCAGGACTTACTCTGACTTTCTAAATTCTGTTGTCTAATGGTAGATAGGACAGAAGCCACTTGCTCTCCCCCCATGACGGACACCCGAGAGTTGGGCCAAGTCCATAAAAACCGTGGATCATAGGCTCGGCCGCACATGCCGTAATTTCCGGCGCCAAAACTGCCCCCCACGATCACCGTAAATTTCGGTACTTTTGCGCAAGCCACCGCCATGACAAGTTTGGCGCCATCTTTGGCAATGCCTTGTTCTTCATATTTTTGTCCCACCATGAATCCCGTAATATTTTGCAGGAATATGAGGGGGATATTGCGTTGGCAGCAAAGTTCGATGAAATGTGTCCCTTTTAGCGATGATTCTGAAAAGAGAATGCCATTGTTGCCAATGATGCCAACCGTATGGCCATAAATCTTTCCAAAACCGCACACCAGCGTGGTTCCATAGAGGGCTTTAAACTCATCGAAGTCGCTTCCATCCACTAAATGAGCGATGATATCTTTGATTTCCATGGATTTTTTAAGATCTGTGGGCACAACACCATATATATCCTCCGGCGCATAAAGGGGATCCAAAGTATCATCTGGCTCACTGGGGATCTGCTCAGAGAGGTCATTAACGATATCTCGGGCTAATTGTAAGGCATGGGCATCATCTTCGGCATAATAATCTGCGACACCCGATTTGCGGCAATGGAGATCAGCCCCGCCCAGTTCTTCATTGGTCACTTCTTCGCCCGTAGCCGCTTTTACAAGCGCTGGCCCGCCTAAGAAAATAGTGCCCTGGTTTTTGACGATGACGGCCTGATCTGCCAAAGCCGGCACATAGGCCCCTCCTGCTGTGCAATATCCCATGACGACGGCAATTTGCGGAAGGCCTTCTGAGGACATGATCGCCTGATTGTAAAAAACACGGCCAAAGTGATCTCGGTCGGGGAAAACTTCGTCCTGTTTCGGCAAATAGGCGCCACCAGAGTCAACCAAGTAAATACTGGGCAGACGATTCTCGCTGGCAATGCGTTGGGCCCGCAAATGCTTTTTGACCGTCAATGGATAATAGGTTCCCGCTTTGACGGTGGGATCATTGGCAATGATCATGCACAGGCGGCCATGAATACGTCCAACGCCCGTAATGATGCCCGCGCCCGGCACATGATCTTCATAGACATCATGGGCGGCCAATTGGGAGAGTTCCAAGAAAGGCGTTCCTGGATCCAACAGGCGCTCAAGGCGTTCTCTGGGCGAAAGCTTCCCGCGCTTTTTCTGCTTTTCAGTGGCTGCCTTGCCGCCGCCTTGTTGAGCCTCTTTTACTTTCTGCCATAGATCCCCAACAAGCTTTTCCATATGGGCTTTGTTCTTTTTGAACTCTTGAGAGCTGGTGGCGATTGACGGTTTCAGAATGCTCATACGTCCCTCTCTATGGCAATGGCTGTGGCTTCCCCGCCTCCAATACAGATGGCTGCAATCCCCCGCCTTAGATTATATTTTTCCAAGGCATGGAGAAGGGTTACCAATATGCGCGCGCCAGATGCTCCAATGGGATGGCCCAAGGCGCAGGCGCCTCCATGGACGTTTACCTTGTCATGGGAAAGGCCTAACTCTTTCATGGCCACCATGGTCACAACGGCAAAGGCTTCGTTAATTTCGAAGAGGTCCACCGAATCTTTCTGCCAGCCCGTCTTTTCCAAAAGCGATTGGATGGCCCCAATGGGTGCCGTGGTAAACCAAGCAGGCTCATGGGAATGACTGGCATGACCAACGATTCGCGCTCGAGGCTTTATCCCCATTGCCTTGGCGTGAGATGCTCGTGCCAAGATCAAAGCCGCAGCTCCGTCAGAAATGGCACTGGAATTGGCAGCCGTAACAGTGCCTTCCTTGGCAAAGACGGGGCGAAGCTCTGGAATCTTGTCCACATTGACCCGAAAGGGATGTTCATCTTTTGATATCTTTATTGCAGCTTTTTTGAGAGAGGCGGATTTTTTAGTCCCCCCCACTATTCCAGTCACATTAACTGATGCAATTTCCTGGGCAAAGGTTCCATCTTCATTGGCCTTTTTGGCCCGCAGCAAGGATTCTTTGGCAAAAGCATCTTGTTCCACACGGGAAATATCGTGCTTTTTAGCCGTTTCTTCCGCAAATTCACCCATGAGACGCCCCTTTTCGTAGGCATCTTCCAGGCCATCCAGGAGCATATGATCGATGAGGCTCCCATGACCAAAGCGATACCCTTGGCGGGCTTTTTCAGCCAGATAGGGTGTCTTGGACATATTCTCCATCCCGCCAGCCAGCACTAAATCACTGGATCCAGCCAGTAATATATCATGGGCCAGCATCACTGATTTCATGCCCGAACCACACATTTTGTTGATGCTTGTACAGGGAACATTATGGGAAATTCCGGCAGCCAGAGCTGCTTGACGGGCCGGTGCTTGGCCTTGACCCGCCGTTAAAACACAGCCCATAAGGACTTCGTCTATTTGATCGGGGGCAATGGATGTACTCTTTAGAGCGCTGGCTATGGCGACAGATCCTAAACTGGGAGCGGAAACAGCGGACAGCTCTCCCAAAAAATCCCCGATGGGCGTACGCTTGGCTCCAATAAGGACAACCGGATCGTTCATTCTCTATTTTCTCCCACTGTTCCAATTCCCTTAATTATTTGTTTTCCACTTATTATTCATTTTCTATGTGTTTTTATGTTGGCATCCCTTTATTTTTATCATGCTTTGTAAATTGGGAACAGGGATAATCCGTCTTCGCGATGCTTCGACGTGACAAGTCCGTCTTCGTTTCTGCCTTCGCAGCGCTATGGCGTGGTTTTACACTTTTCTGACTCCAGTGAAGTATGGATCCCGCGCTCATAAGGAATTCTAGGGGCGCGCCTACGGCTTGCCCATAATTCCTAATGGCCGGGAAGACGGCTTTGGACTACTGGCCAAGGAAGTGCGTCGTAGTATTTCTCTCCACTGCTGTTATCCTGGAGCTGAGGAGAGAAATTAGTAATTGCTGGCACTGTCTCGTCATCTCGGAACCTTTAGGCACTCTTGACGAATCGGCGTCTTAAGCCGATGAGTCGTAGAGGGACTTGGTATCGCGAGATCCAGCAAAAAGCATGCCAGAGACAAGGAGCAAGACTGGATCCCGCGCTCATCCGTCTTCGCTTCGCTACGACGTGACGTGTCTAAATTCAGAATGGCCGGGAAGACGTCGTAGCGCCTCGTCACGTCGTAGCGGAAGCGTAAACGAAGACGGAGGAAAAAAAACTCATTTTGACCTTTATGCAAAAAAAAGTTATACTGGAAAAAAGAATAATAAAATTATGAGTTTATAGGGACCGTTATCTGGGGAGATGGACATGTTTAAAAATCTATTAATTCTTATTTGTATGATGGCTTTAGTGGATTTTGTCTGGATAGAGAATTCATGGTCCTTTTGTGATCCCCACTGTGAATACGAAAAAACTAAGAAGAAAAAAGAAGAAGCTGAGAAAAAAGCGAAAGAGTTAGCTGAAAGAGAAAAAAAGGCAGCAGCAGCAAAGGTAGCAGCCGCCAAAAAGGCCGCAGCAAAGAAACTAACAGCCTTTGTAAGCAGCCATATTACTCCCGCTCAGGATCATTACAATGCTGCGAGCAACGCCTTAGATTCTCTCTCCGGCCTAATTAAGATGGAAAGAACGTCAAAATGCCTCACAAAGGATGCGGCGCAATATGCTGTGGCCCAAAAAGACGCCAAAGCTAAGATGACGCATTTAAAAGATAAAGAATCTAGCTTCTCTACAGCGGAAAAAAACCTTGGGACGCAACTTACGACACTCCTCAAAAAATTCAAAGCTAGCAAACCTGGGACCATGCCAGTTTGTACCTTCTATGGCGATGCACAAGGTCTGCTAGCATCTGCAAATACCTTTCTTGATGACGTGAGTAAGTTTTTACCAGGAGCCATCTCTCAGTTGAAAACATGGAAAAGTGAAGTGGATGCCTTCAAAACAAATTGTTGCGACTCTCACACCTATCAAGCTGTAGAAGATGCCCAAACACTTTCTGCTAAACTGGCTGCTATGGCTCCCTATGAAAAGGATCTGAGAAACTTTAAGAATGACTCTAGTAAGATTGCCTCTTTAATACGCAAAAAGGCTCTCTCCAAAGTCAATGATCTTTTATCTGATATGGATGATCTTAAAAAGAGAGTTCCAGAAACCCAAGTCAAAAACGCCGCAACAGGTGTTGCAGCCACTGGAAAAACCATTGCTGAAGTTTGTGATAGCAAAGGATTGGCACACATTGAGGATAATGCAGTATCCAAAGGATTGGCCTTAGTAGAAAAAACGCAAAATAAATCCGTTCCAGCTGGTCATAAAAAAGTAAATGGCTATGAGACCAAAATGACCGGAATGATAGACACATTTAACAAGAGAATGAAGAAGAGTTTTGACCTTCCATGTGCCTTTCAAATTGGGTGTCAAAAATTCAAAGGATTACCTGCCTGTGAAGGTTTGATAAGTCCAGAGTAGAGCAAAGTATTCGTGGGTTATAAGAGGATTAAGGAGATAATTATGAGAGATGTTTTTAAAGTTTTTGCAATCGTCCTTTCTGTTCTGATTATGGGAGAGCAGAGTCATGCTGGTCCTTTTGGTGATATTATGGGGCAAATAAGTGGTATTAACAAAGAAATGGCAGCCATCAACAAAATGATGGCAGGTATCTCCAAAATAGAAAGTGATGTCAGTAAAGTGTCCGCCCAGATGAAAAAAATAACCGGCAAACTTAAGAATGTCCAAGATTTCATGGCATCCGCAAAGAAAAAACTACCTAGCCTGCAACCCTTTCAACGAAATGAGCTCAAGGCCGTTTTAGCAGGCATTAAGCAACGGGTTTCTGGTATTAACAGTAAAATGACAGCTCCCTTAAGAAAGTTAAAAAATAAAATTATTGGGGACCTTAATTCAAAAAAGTCTGAAATGAAAAGTGCAGAAAAAGAGACCGCTCCTCTTATTGTGAACCTAAAGAACAAGAAAAAAGAGGAAGCCGCCGTTGAAACATTTGCCGAGAATTGGGTTGCGAACCACCATAGTGCCCCTGCTTGTACAAACGCAGCATACTCTTTGAAACAACTAGAAATAAATGCTGCAGCGAAAAAGGGAGCTCCCGGTCGACTCATGCATAAAGACGGAGATCTCAACAAAGCTATAACTAGCGTAAGTACAGAAAGCAAAAAACTAACCATAGCCGTTAAGAAAGAAGTAAAAGAATTCAATGTTGAGGGATTTTGTAAATCTCTAGATAAAATAACAACAACACTTTTACCCAAAGCAAGAAATATTTTAGACGTAAAGGCACCAGATCTTGTTAACAGTACTATAGAAAATACAAACAAATGGTATACGGAAATTCGTTCTTTTAAAGATCATTGCTGCAATGCCTCTGTCGGAGGAGGCATTCAATACAGTGTCCTCGGGCATGAATTTGGGTTCAAAGATTACGTACAAGTCAGACCATTTCTTGAAGCTAAAATTAATACAGCTGCCGACGATGTAACCTATTCTTCTAATCAAGTTGAAAAGGGGGACGGTTACGCAACAAAAGCCGCAAATGGAACCCAATATGCTGATAACACATTCCAAGAACATTCAGCGATTTTTCCTGGCATGAAAAGTTGGTCTGAATACAAAGATCTTATATCGGCAGCGAATGATCTAGATACAGCTGCTGGAGAAGTTAAAACGGGAGCAAATGATTTGAGTAAGGCAGCTGGAAAAGCTAAAAAAGCTGCGAATCTAGCCCACGAAGGAACGAAGGAGATGGATAAAGTTTGCAACAAGCTTCTTCCGGAAGAAGAGCGGCTAGTCGTTTCCTTTTGTGATAAAGCTCTTGGCGCAAAAACCAAAAAAACCGGATCTATTCCCAAAGGAAGAAAGTCTTATGATAATGTTCTCGGTGATATAAAAACAGGGCTTAAGAATGCTAACAGTGAGATTAAAAAAAATTGGAGTTGGTTACAGTATGTATATGACCCTCCAAAGCCACCCCTTTATCAACAAACCAAGCCCATGACTCTGGCTCAAATTTGTGCGAAGCAAAAGACTCCTGTTATCATGCCTTCACCACCTTTAGCAGGGCTAGAATTAGTCCCTATTTCTAGCTTGCATTTCACAACCCAGGGTTGTCCAACGGCACCACCCGCCAAGAAATAATAGCTAGTAATAATATAATGTTGAGGGGCTCCCTATGGGGGCCCTTTTTCTATGGGCAAGGGCATAAAAGAGATTTAGGAACAATTTTCCCCGCCTACCATCGCCTCCAATACCCCCGTGGTGCCAGGATATGTGAGGGGTAAGTCTAATTTGGAGCGAACGGCTAAATAGGCAAAGGCCTGGGCCTCTAGAAAGTCAGCATTCCAGCCCAGAGAATCCACCGAGGACACGTTTGTATCTAGCGCTTTAGAAAGCTGTTTCATCAAATGATCATTCTTGCTGCCGCCTCCTGTGATATAGCAGGCCTGGGGACGCTCTGGGAAATGGTCTTGTGCTTTTGCGATACTTTCTACGGTAAAAGCCGCAAGGGTCGCCACAGCGTCTTCTGTGGCAAGATGTTGGAGCTCCTTTAATGTAACTCCAAATGCATCCCGATCTAGGGATTTTGGCGCCATTTGCTGGAAAAATGGATTCGAGAGCCATTTTTGGACTAACGCGTTCTGAACTTGGCCTTGTGCTGCCAGAGCTCCATCCCGATCAAAGGGCTTTCCTGTCTTCTGTAAGACCCAATCATCCATCAACACATTGCCGGGGCCCGTATCAAAGGCCAGCATCGTGTCATTGCCGCCGATCCAAGTCACATTGGCAATGCCGCCAATATTAAGGATGGCCACGGGCTTTTTAAGATCGCCGGCCCGTGCCCGATGATAGACCGGCACCAAAGGAGCCCCCTCCCCGCCATGGGCCATGTCATTGCTGCGAAAGTCATAGATGACGGGAATGCTGAGAGCCTTAGCAAGTTGTTCTCCACTGCCGATTTGTAGCGTTGTGCCCTTTTTTAGGAGAGTTCCCGAGGAATTCCGTTGAGGTGGCTCATGGTAAATGGTCTGTCCATGAAAGCCAATGAGATGGATTTGTGTGTCCTGCAGGCTATGCTCATTCATAAAATCTTGGACAGCCTTGATATGGGCCTTTGTGACAAGATCTGCCGCCTCGAGCACTTGTGGATCCTTACGGTCTGAATTTCCAAGGACTTTGCGAAGCATTATCCGCGTCTCTTCGGAATAAGGATAGATAGCCCCCTGCAGCGGCTTTACGTATTCCTTGCCATCGCTTTCTAGGAGAGCCACGTCAATCCCATCTAGGGATGTGCCACTCATGAGGCCAATGGCGGTAAAAATTTGGTCTTGTTTGACTTTAGGCATAGGCACACCTTAACAGATATGGGGAGGACTTTGGAATCCTAAACAACATGAATTCCGCCCCTTGGATGCATTTTCGGGTTTTCTCATGGAGGCAAATGGCGTATTAATGTGGGAGCATATAAACAAGACAGAACAATTCATGACGAACCTCCAATCCCCTTTTCTCAAAGAAGCCTCCCAGCGGAGATTTATCTATCAGTGCACCAATCTGGAAGGCCTTGATAAGCGCCTTTTGACTGAAGACGTCACCTTTTATGTGGGCTTTGATGCCACAGCCAAAAGCCTTCACGTGGGCAGTTTGGTTCAAATTATGCTCATTCGATTGGCTCAAAAGCACGGCCTACGCCCCATCATCCTTATGGGGGGCGGCACCACGAAACTGGGCGATCCAGCCGACAAAACGGAAATGCGGAAGATCCTCACCGATAAAGAAATCAAAACCAATATTGCCAGTCTGCAGAAAACCTTTGCCAAGTACATTCGATTTGGTGCCGGTCCTACGGATGCCATCATGGTGAACAATGATGAATGGCTTAAGAATCTCAACTACCTTAAGTTTCTAAGGGAATACGGCCCCTATTTTACCATCAATCGCATGGTGTCTTTTGAGAGCGTGAAACAACGCCTGGACCGGGAACAGCCGCTGACTTTTCTGGAATTCAACTACATGATCCTCCAGGCTTACGATTTTCTAGAGCTGAGCAAGCACTTAAACTGCACCCTCCAAATTGGGGGCTCCGATCAATGGGGAAACATCGTTAATGGCGTTGAACTCCTGCGCAGAGTCAAACATTCCGAAGTCATGGGCCTTACGACGCCACTTATTACCACTTCTTCTGGCGCCAAAATGGGTAAGACGGCCCAGGGGGCCGTGTGGCTTAATGATGACGCCCTTTCCCCTTTTGATTTCTGGCAGTTCTGGCGCAATACGGATGATAAAGACGTGGGTCGATTCCTGCGTTTGTTTACGGACATGCCTCTAGACAAGATCGAGACCTTTGAAAACCTTCCCGATGCAGAGATCAACGAAACCAAAAAAATCCTGGCCGATGAGGTCACTGCCCTTACCCATGGCATGGAAGCCGTAGGTGTAGCGCGCGCCGCGGCAAAGCAGCTCTTTGAGCAACAAACCGAAATCAAAGTTGTGGGACATGCCCCAGATGGCACCCCAAAGCTTTCGTCAGAATTGCCCTTATTAATGGTAGAAATTACGCTACTCCAAGATGGCCTCCCTCTCTTTGAGCTATTTACCCAAGTAGGCCTCACCAAAAGCAACGGAGAAGCCCGCCGCCTCATTAAGGGCAACGGCGCACGCCTTAATGACACTGTAATTTCTGATGAGCTGGGCCTCGCAACAGCCAAGGATTTAAATAAGGACGGTATCCTTAAGCTTTCTGCCGGCAAGAAACGGCATGCGGTGGTTTATGGGAAGGATTGAGAGCCTTTCCAAATGTTGCTTGAATAATTTAAAGGATTCCCTCAACAACTTCTCATATCGAATAACTTCAGATTGAATAATCCCTCTTATTCCCGTAGAATCAGGCCATCATGACAGAAAATTCCTCTTCTCCTTTTGGTTTTAAAGATCTGGACCCCCACGAGAAAACGGAACGGGTGAAGGATGTCTTTCACAGTGTAGCCGAAAACTATGATTTAATGAATGATCTGATGAGTGCGGGCGTTCATCGTTTGTGGAAAGATGCTTTTGTAAAGGCGCTGAGCCCCAAGGATTGTGAAAAAATATTAGATATGGCCGGCGGCACCGGAGACATCGCCTTTCGCATTCATAAAAAGCTTAAGTATCCCGATATTACCATATGCGATATTAACAACAGCATGCTTGAAGTTGGCCAAGATAGGGCCATGGACAAAGGTATATTACACGGCCTTGACTGGATCTGTGCACCGGCCGAGTCACTTCCTTTTCCCGATGATCATTTTGACGCGTACACCATTGCCTTTGGCCTACGCAATGTAACGGATCGAGCCAAAGCTCTCCAAGAAGCTCACCGAGTCCTCAAGCCTGGGGGAAAGTTCTGCTGTTTAGAGTTTAGCCAAGTGACCCTGCCCGGCCTTGATAAGCTGTATGATCTCTATTCGTTTAATGTGATTCCCAAAATCGGAGAATGCGTGACGGGCGATCGAGATTCCTACCAATATTTGGTGGAAAGCATTCAACGATTTCCCAAGCAAAAGGCGCTCTTAAAAGAGTTACAAGACGTCGGCTTTGAAAATGTAACCTATCGTAATTTTACAGGTGGTGTTGTTGCCCTGCATATGGCACTAAAGAAATAGATCCCATTAAAGAAATATGTGCCAAAGGAAATATTCCATATGTCTTCTATTGAAATTCAAAAACTCCCCCACGGGGAAGACCTTCCACTTCCAGCGTACGCCACACCTGATAGCGCCGGTTTAGATCTTCAAGCTGCGGTGGCAAACGACATTACTCTTCAGCCTGGCGAACGCGCCCTCATTCCCTGCGGCATTTCCATTGCCCTGCCCAAACTCCATGAAGCACAAGTCCGCCCCCGCTCTGGTTTAGCATTCAAACACGGCATTACCGTCCTCAATACGCCCGGCACCATTGATGCCGATTATCGGGGAGAAATTAAAGTCCTCCTTATCAACCTGGGACAAAAGCCCTTTATCATAGACCGCGGACTCCGTTGCGCCCAATTGGTCATCGCACCGGTTGCTCAAGCAACTTTGTTAGAAGTGGTTGATCTTAGTGACACAGATCGCGGCGAAGGCGGCTTTGGGTCCACGGGCTGATTGGGAGAAAAGTGCTGTAATATAAGACATCTCTTGACTCATTATCCCAAGATGACTTCTTAAAGATCCAATTGCATACTTCCTTGTGACAAAGTAGCTTCTTGAGAGTGTCTTAATCCAAGGGTTAAATCTTTATCAAAAATCTGTACAGGTGGCTCTTTTCCTTCAAAAAGATCTAGAATATTTTCCACAACTATAGGCCCGCAAGCTTTTTCATCAGTCTGCATGCGAAATGTTTTTATTGAACATTCCACGTCTTTTCTGAACATTCCTTCTAAAAAATACCTAAGTGGTATGAATAGATCATTTTTAATATGTTGGACACAAACAGCTTTTTCATCGCTGTAATCATGCATCAGTGATTCAATGTAATTTACAATAGTTTTTTCTTCTGAAATCACAATTTGGATTGTTGTCCAGTGCCCCCCAGGGTTGAAAGGAATAAGAATTTCCTGAATTTCATTAAGCACCTCTTCATCTAGGTTCTTAATGACATCTGTAACTGTCTTAATTGCGCTCCCTAATTCTGCACCTAATGCTGGTAATAGCAGACGATACTCATATCTATATCCGGTATATACATCTGAAACTGGGACCTCATCAACGCCCTCTAAGCTGGCTGCCCTAGGAAAATCGATCGAGGCTTTAACCGCATTATTCATGTCTGTAGATTTATACTCATATTTAAGAAGTTCTTTGTCCGAATCACTTAACTCACCTACTGTGTGTTCATTTGACTTTCCACCATCCTCTTCTTCAGAAGATTCTTCATCAAAATCCATTTCTTGATCACTTTCAGCCTCTCCATCAGTTGAAGCAGTTTTGTGTCTTTCGGATATGGATTTTGCTTCAGTTTCATTTGCTACTTTTCCAAATGCATCACAATCATCTTCTGTATTTTCATTTACGACTACGATTTTAAATCCAAAACCATGCTTTTGAACGAGTTGCCTAGTTCGATCTAACCCCCATAGTTGTTGTTTCTTAATAAGTGGTGTTTTAGTCTCTGATTCGTCTTCCTTTTTCTTAAAAGCCCTGTCATCAACGATTGCGAGGATAATGTTTACTTTGTTTCTTAGTTCTTCAGGAGCAATCCCATCCAGAAGGAGTTCTGCATTAATTCCTACAGTGTTTTGCATGTCGGTAAGAAACTCTTCAGCAACCTTTTTATTATCCTTAAAGGTTTCGTGGCAATCAAAAAGTGCATCCAATATAACTGGCAAACTTGAAGAATAACTTTCGTAGAAAAAACTTAAATCTGCACTTTGAAGAAAACTTAGAAAATTTATACTTGCCTGAATTTTTTCCTTGTTCTTCTTAGCACGCTTCAAATCGTCTTCGTATTTTTTTTGAACTTCTTTTATCAACCTCTTCACATATTTATCGTGATTCTCTTTCTTACGAGGTTTAGAGTTTTTGAATTTTTTATGAAAAGTATCTCCGTGTGTTAGTCTTTTCCCTTGATTTTTCGTTTTATTAATATTTATTCCACTTTTAAGGTACAATCCGTTAATGCTTGCCCTTAAGAACAAGTCCTTTGCGTTGCCTTTTTTTAGTTCTGTCCCTAGATACTCAGCACATCTTTCTACTTGCTCTCGATGATGACTTATATCAGAAGCAGCTGCGCGCTTAACATGAATTAAATTATAAACCCCGGCTTCATCGATTAGTGCTACATCTGCAAACTCAAATGTATTTCCTACACCCCCAAAACTCACGTTTACTCTATCCAAAAGAAAAGCTTTTAGATTCTGCTCCTTCATGTGCTGAACTGCCGCCCTGTTGTATCGAAGCTCGGCATACCCCTTATCACCGTCCTTTTTCTGTGCATGATCCTTCGTATAGGGTGGTAAATACATTGAATCTGCTGAGTGTTTGGCACCTCTTAGAACTCCTATTATTGCGGAAAATCTTGATGCGTCTACTTCAAACCACCTGCCCCCATTAAATCTATAAAATTTCCCATGGTGTTCAATAGGTAATGTTAGTATAGCTCTACTGAGTTTTTCCACATTACCAATGGCTTCAGTTGCTGAGCCCCTTCTAATGGGTGTTATGGTTAGATCGCTTTGTAACGAAACCTTACTCTTACCTGAAAAGATGGGGAACTTTTTGTGTTCTCGTCCAGAAAGGAGAAAGTTATTTCTTATACCATAGGTTCTCCAAATATAGTCGGTTGGAAAAACCAGACTGACAGCTTTCCCATTGGACAAAAGAACTTCAAGAACCTTATTCAAGTCTCTAATTAAATCATTTGCCCGAACTTCCTCATCTATATGTGCCTTCATCCTCGGTTCAAGAGATAATCCACGAGAACAAACGCCCAATATATAATCATTCATTTTCTTTAATGAACTAAGTGTCGCATCTTCATCAGGTGAAACAGGGCCAGAAAACGAAAATTTAAAATAGTCCTCCGCTCTAACCAAATGACTTCCCCCAAACCTTGGGTACATTCGCAATTCAAACAAGGATTCAGATCCAACATCTAGCGTAAATCCTTCAAATTGCGTAGGCTTAGATTTTGTCTCTTCATATTTGGCCGGATTCCCATCCCTATAACTTTTAGACCTAATTTCTTTTATTTTGTCTGGCCGACATATTTCTGAAGAGGTTGCAAATCTTAATCCCCACTCCGGCACCACAGAATCCTTGTTTAGCAAGCTCCCCCACTCTCCAAATAAAAATACTAAGTTAGAGGCACCAGGAGAAGAAAAACAAAGCATAGAAGCACAATATGTTTCATGTTCAGATTTATTGTGCTGCCCTCCTGAAAGTTTACTAAACAATACCTCTGAACCAGGAACGGGTCTCTTTTTCATCAAAGAGGCTAAGTAATAAAATTCTTTACCAAATTTCTTCTTATGAAACACGATTTTTGAATTTTCTCTTTTTATGTCACTAGCTGATACTTCTCCCTTCAAATGCTCTGCTTTTATCCAGGTGCACATCCCCTGGAAATCTGCATGTAACTGCATTAGACCCCAAAATCCGCGATAGGAAGTTACATTTCTCCTTCAAGTTCAAGGGGACGCAGTTTTTTCGATCGAGCGCGAGTTTTTTTAGGTGTTAAATTTTTAAATCAGCAATAATTGACCCAAAGCGCTAAAAGTTACTCTAAA
>JABJFC010000016.1 GCA_018662925.1 Alphaproteobacteria bacterium
ATCTGCTACTCGGCGATTTTTCTCGCCACGATGCTGCTTTCTTAGCTGTTCTTCTTCTGATTGGCTTAAAAACATCTTCATAACAATAGTTTATAAGATGGTTTCTCTTAAAAGTCCATACTTTTATTCACGAAGGGTATATCAAGAGAAAACAGGGTTTCTTGTGTTTCTTGTTGACACAACAAGTAAAAAATCCTATTTTTTGTACTATATTTGGCAGCTTATAACTATGAGGGACAAAAGTGGCTGAAACATTAGTTGACCGCCTAGCAACAAAGGCTCAAAAGGTTATTATTGGATATAGAAACGAATCTCTAGAAGAGTTAAGAGAGAATTTTAAAAACTCCTATTTGCATCTAAAATTTCCTGATACACGCGGAGAAACAGAACTAGGCATTGATCTCTTAATAGATGAATGCGATTTCTCTGCCCTAGAAAGTGGAAAAACAGAAGGAAATCTAATTATAAAAGGCACCACTATCTTAGACTCTCAGCCTATACTTTGCTCCGCAAATGTAGACTTAAAAAGCCGTACAGGAACTTCAACTGTAGAAAAAAATTCTGATAAATAAATATTACGGGAGTATATATTCATGGAAAAATCTGAAGAGTTTATCTGCCTCATTAATATTGAAGGACAATACTCAATCTGGTTTAGCTGGAAAGAAATTCCTTTGGGGTGGAAGCAAGTTGGGCCAACTGGTTCAAAAGAAGACTGCCTAAGGTATATTCGTGAGAATTGGACAGATATGAGGCCCCTGAGTCTTCAAAAAGCAATGAATAATGACACATGAGTGTGGAAACATCCTAAGATCAGTTATCTGCCCCACTGCGATTAAAGACTATGTATCCTGCCATTACATGACTCCCCCTCTTTCATCTTGCAAGCTTATTAAAGCATGTGGGAGCAATGACATCTATCTTTTACATGCAAATGAAAAATCTTATATTGCGAAAATTTACAGCAAACGGGCTTGCTGGAACTTCACAAAAGAGCACTATCTTTTTGAACTGAGCTTCCAACATTTTTTGGAAAAAAAAGGCATCCAAACAGCAGCTCCTTTAAAAAACAATCAAACAAGCATAGTTTCTGAGTTCCAGTCACCTGAATACAAAAAGTTCTTTTCCCTCCACCCTTTTATAAAAAAGGATGCAAAACATCAAACAACGAGTAAAAAGTACAGCAACCTAGGTGTTTCATTAGCAATGCTACACAAGGAGGGGAAAAAATTCACACCGCCTACGGAAAGAGTTCTTAGCATTGATTTTCTCATTGATGCCCCCCTGGAGAGGATCCATTCACTAGAAAACTCATTGTCATTAGAATTGCACAAAAAATTCGATCTCTTGGCTCAGGGGATAAAAAAAGATTTAACTGAAATTAGTTTTTCTTCTTTTGACGAAGGAATTATCCACGGAGATATGCACTGTGGAAACTTTTTATTATCTGAAAAAAACATCGCCATTCTTGATTTTGAATTATGTGGATATGGAAAATATATTTATGATCTTTCCACCCTGTACTGGGACATTGTTTTGTTTAAAGAGGAAAAGGATTTCTCTTCTATTTGGAACCCCTTTGTCAAAGGGTATGAAAGTACTGCTCATATAAAGAGAGAAGAATTTCAGTCCATACCCACTATTGCTAAAGCTAGACACTTCTTTATGATAGGCTCCAGTTATATACTTTATCCTGAGCTTGCAAAATTCCACACAGAAAAGCGTCTAGCACAAGACCTCAATAAAATAGAAAGATTTGAAAGCACAACTTCCAGAATAGAGGCCATATAGGAATACCCCTTACAGAAATATGACTCTAGCCAAATAGGACTTATCAAATGAAAAACACTCTTACATGCATCGTCCGTTTTCTTGCAAAAGAAGGTAAAGTCACTGAGCTAACTAATCAGTTTGAGCAATTACTCTCTCTAGTTCGAGAAAAAGAGTCTGGGTGCGTAAAAAGCTCTTTGTTATCTAATAAAAACAACAGTCAAGAGGTTTGTCTTATGCTAAACTTCACCAACTATGAAGAGTACAGAAAACACTTCACAACAGACTATCTAAAAGAGTTTGTAGAAAACCATGTCCCCAATCTTGTAGAAAAGATCGATCAAGAATTATATTCCCCTATTCAGTGAACAAGAAAAATGCTTTTTCCATTCCCCCTTTCCCTATTCAAACTTTCCCTATTTAAAAAAGAGATAATCACAAGCAAAATAGGTGTGCTAAAAAACTGCGCATTCATTCTAAGAGATTCTTTGAAAAGAAATTCTGCAAGGATAGCAGGAATTGTCTTCTTTATAACTCTTTCAATTTTTTTTAATCTGCTAACCCCATTATTTCTTAAGGAGACCGTATCTTACTTGGAATCAAACAACACTTCTATTGTTCTCCTCTATCTACTAGCAGCTTATGGAATAATTTGGGGAGCAAGTAAAATAACCACTTCTCTCAGAGAGTTTTTTGCAGCTCCTCTAGCAGAAACCTTGGTAAAAGAATTAATCAAAAAAACTTTCTCCCATATACATAAACAATCCATGCTGGGAAAAAACGGCATGGATACAGGAAACATCGTATCAATTATAGAAAGAATTAAATTTGCACTTCCCGCACTAGTCTGGGGCTTAGCACTGCTTTTTTTTCCTTTGCTTTTTGAAATCAGCATTTCCATGATTATCCTATGGAATTTTTTTGGATACTCTTACGCACTTGTTTTTTTATGCACACTATCTTTTTTTATACTCTTTAGCTCAAAAGGCACAAAAAAAGCCCTTGATTTAAAAAGAGAAGGAAATTCAATAGATCTCTCTGTTAGCAGCTTGATTAGCGACAGCATCCTCAACCATGAAACCCTACGCTACCTTTCTACTCAAAAACACATTAATGAGAAGCTAAGTTCTCTATTGGATAAAAGAGAAAAGGCCAAGGTCCTAAGCTTGTTTAAGCTGCATACAACACAGTTACTACAAGATGCGACTATTGGTGTTGGGTTTCTAATTCTTATGATTTTCTCAGGTTTGGACTTGCTTTCTAGCCAAATAAAAATTTCTGATCTCGTCTTAATCAATGGCTATTTACTCCAAATTCTATCTCCCTTAGCATCCTTTGGAATTTTGTACAAAAATGCAAAATCTTCACTTGTGGACTTGGAAAAGGTCTTTGAACTGCTAAGTTCTCCTATACGTCCTACTTCTCATAAAGAACAGGTCAATACTATTTCTCTTGGGAAAATAGAGTTTCAAAATGTCTGTTTTTCCTATCCCCATCGATCTCCTTTAATCAAAAAACTTTCTTTTACCCTTCCTCCTGGTACACGCACTGCGCTCATTGGAACTTCTGGAGCTGGTAAAACCACGCTTATAAAACTTTTATTTCAATTCTATGACTGCAACTCCGGTAAAATTCTTATTGATGATAAAGACCTCTCCACATTTTCTCCTGATGTCTTATCGAAAGAAATTGGTATTGTCCCACAGGACTCTATTGTATTTAATGAATCTATATACGAAAATATCATACATGGATCACCAATTCCATCAGAACAAAAACTGGAAGACATTTTAGAGGCAATCTCTTTTTCTGATTTGAAGCCTTGCCTTCCAAATGGCCTTAATACTATTGTTGGAGAGCGAGGTGTTAAACTTTCTGGCGGAGAGAAACAACGCATTATATTGGCACGGCTTTTACTAAAAGCACCTTCAATCCTGATTTTTGATGAAGCAACTGCAAACTTAGACTCTATCTCGGAATCATCTGTTCAAAATGCCATAATGAAACTTTCTAAAAACAAAACCATATTAAATATTACGCATAACTTTAATCAACTAGACAGTTATGATAACATTCTTGTTTTACAGAATGGAAGCTTGGTTGAAGAAGGAACACACTCACAGCTTTTGGAAAAAAAAGGACACTATCAAAAGTTATGGAACACTCAAAATAAAACCCTGGACATTGCCTCATAATGTTTTCTATTGATCATATAAAAATAAAAGTTCCAGACATTCAAACTGCTTGTACCATGTTTGAAAATATATGGCACTTTCAAGTGATTTCCTCACAGACCCCCAGCAGAGAAACTGAAACAAGTTCAGTCCTTTTACAACACAATGATATTTATGTCATACTGGAACAAAACAGCTCCTCTGAGCACAACAGGAAAAATAGCTTCATTCAAGATGTAGCCTTTCGCATTGAGGATCTTGACCTCTTAGTAAAAAATCTTCTTAAAGCAGGCTCGCAATTAACTCACTCGCCTCAGACATTTAAAAACTCAAATGGAAGTGTGAAAATTGCTACAGCAAAGCTTTTTGGAAATGTAACTCATACTTTCATTGAAAGAACTGGAAAAACAGATTGCTTTTTTCCAGGACATGAAAACGCACAATCTAAAAAGAAGAAAAATTCCTTACTACAGAATATTGACCATATTGCAATTGCATTAGAAAAAGACAACGGAGAAAAGTGGAAAAATTTTTACTTAGTTGTCTTACACTGTCAGTTAAAGAACACTCTAACAGTTGATACAACCCATAGCGGGATGAAATCTATAGTTATAGAAAAAAATGATGTGAAATTTGTTTTGCTAGAACCAAAATCTGGAAAAAAGAAATCACAGATTCAGTCGTTCATTGAAAATAATGGTGGGCCTGGAATACAGCACATCGCCTTTAACACATCTAATATTTGCCAATCTGTAAAAACCTTTTCATCAAATGGCATGGACTTTTTACAAGCTCCCAAGCCATATTATGACAACCTAAAGGAAAAAAATAAAACCCTTCCTCTAAATATGAAAGAGTTAGAAACTCTGAATATATTAGTAGAAATGGAAGGGGTTCACTGTTTACTACAAACTTTCACAAAACCTTTATGGGGAGATAACACCTTCTTCTTTGAACTCATACAACGAAATGGCGTAGACGGTTTTGGAGAAAATAATGTTAAATCTCTCTTTGAATCCATAGAAAAACTAGAACTAGAAGAAGCCATATGACTATGGCTATCTCGAGCTGGCTTCAGAGCCAAAAACCTTCTGAACTACAAAAAGCTCTCAAGTCAACCGGCCCTGACTTTATATCTATGGCCTTAGGGTTACCCTCTCCAGATCTTTTTCCTGTCAATGAACTCACTGCCTGCATAAGTAGTTATACAGACCCTCTGTTCTTTCAATATTCTCCACAAAGCGACCGATTAAAAGAACAAGTCTTATCTATTATGGAAAAGCGTGGATCTCCCTGCAAAAAAGAACATGTTTTTATCACATCTGCTGCCCAGCAGGGTATCAGCATGCTTTGTAGTTTATTATTAGGGAAAGAAAAGGCTGTTTTAACTGAAGAACTGTCATATCCAGGATTCATTCAAGCTATTGCTCCCCACCAACCCAAAATTCAGGCTGTTTTAACTCATGATAAAACAGGCATTGACATTGAACACCTCAAACAAATTCTTCAATCTTCTCAAAAATTTGCATTTTTATATCTCATTGGAAACGGACATAACCCCTTAGGAATTAATCTGTCTAGCAATAAAAAGAAGGTTATTGCAGAAATAGCAGCTGAGTATGAACTGCCTATCATAGAAGATGATGCCTATGGTTTTATTTCCTATACACCTTCAACCCCACCAATTCGATATTTCAATGAAAACCAAACCCTTTATATCGGTTCTTTCTCAAAGATTATTTCGCCAGGTCTCCGAGCTGGTTGGTTAGTTGTCCCCGAGTATCTTTTAGAGAAACTCTCAATAATCAAAGAGTCCCTCGACATCAACACACAAACCATTGGCCAAAGAATAGTCTCAACTTTCATTGCGGAGCATCCCTTAGAGAGTCATATAGAAAAAATATGCAGTGCATATAGAGAAAAAAGAAATGCCCTTCTTCATTTTTTAGACCTTCATTTATCCCAATACCTTACTTATCATCCCCCTGAAGCAGGATTTTTTGTATGGGCAAAACTCAAAGAAAAAATTCCCGCTTCCACTATTCTAAAACTGGCCCTTCAAAAAGGTATTTGCTTTGTTCCTGGCAACTATTTTTCCCCTACTGAAAGCTCTAAGCACATGTATCACTTGCGGTTAAATTTTTCATTTCCAACAATACAGCAATTAGAAGCAGGGGTCTTGAGACTTAAACAAGTTATGCAAGAGCTAGAAAGAAAGGAAGTGAGCTAAGATGAAAAATGATTTTATAGATTTATATGATATTGAAGAAAAAGCCTTACAGGCTATGCCAGAAAACATAAAAAGTTTTATATACGGTGGAGCAGGAAAAGAACTATCCCTCCAGCGTAACTTAAAAATTTTCGATAGCATTCTACTAAAGCCACGGGTTCTCAGAGATATTCGCACTATAGACTTGCATATAAAGGTAGGGAACACTCCCCTGAATTCTCCTATTCTGATTGCTCCCATGGCGTTTCAAGGCCTTCTTCATCATGATGCCGAAATTGCCACTGCAAAAGCAGCTTCCTCCCAACGAGTTTGCTTTATACCAAGCATGCTATCAAGCAGTCCCATGGAAAATATCATCAAAAAAACAGAGTCTCCCCTCTGGTTTCAAAGTTACATCTATCAAGACAAAGAGATTACAAAAACATTAATCCAAAAAGCAGAGAGTGTAGGGTATAAAGCGATTGTTCTAACAGTTGATGCCCCTATCTATGGTAAAAGAAAATCTGAAAGTCTGCACCCACTCATACTAAAAAAAGAATCTTTACCTAAAAATTTGATCGATTTGGGAATTCTTCCCTCAAATATTTCTCCAGAAAAAATAGCCGGATTTCTTTCTTCCCTTCTAGAGCCTGCCATTTCATGGAAAAACATTGAATGGATAAAATCCATTACAAAACTCCCCATTATTCTCAAGGGTATTATGAGTGCTAAGGATGCTAAGATTGCTCTAAAGCATAAAATATCTACAATCATTATATCAAATCATGGAGGCAGACAGCTTGATACAACCCGAACTTCTATTGAAGTTTTGCCTGAAATTTTAAGGCATACAGAAAACAGAATCGAAGTTTTGGTTGATGGGGGCATAAGATCAGGAAGTGATATATTTAAAGCAATTGCTTTGGGTGCAAAAGCAGTTCTTATTGGTCGCCCTGTTCTTTCCGGGCTTTTAATGGATGGAGAAAAAGGTGTCGCTTCTGTCCTTAATATTTTGCACAAAGAACTTGAGGCAACCATGCATCTATGTGGTTGCAAGTCAATCTCGGAAATAACAGAAGATCATGTGACACAGCCCCATACAAAATAATTGATTTCAAAAACTTTTATAAAAAAGGATCTTTATGTTTTTAAACGCAGATGTTTCAGCAGAAATCTTATCACAAAGTGGAAGTAATCTTCCTGTGATCAATGCAACAAAAAATCAAACTCCCACCTCATGGATTCAACTTCATAAACAAGAAATTGAAGAAGTGCTCCTAAAATTTGGGGGAATCTTACTCCGAAACTTCAACGTCTCGTCTATGTCAGAGTTCAATCGAACTGCTTTATCAATTTGCCCCAATTTGCTTGACTATACATACAGGTCAACGCCTAGAAAAAAACTTGGAGGAAAAATATATACAGCAACTGAATACCCAGCAGACAGAATAATACCGCTCCATAATGAGTGTTCCTATACAACTTCTTGGCCCTCAAAGATATTTTTTTTCTGTGCTATCCCCCCTCAACAAGGGGGGCAAACTCCCCTAGCAGATAGCCGAAAAGTTTTAGAAGCGCTTTCCCCAGATATCGTTCAAACCTTTGAGAAGAAACAGGTCCTCTATAAAAGAACTTATACTCAGGGAGTTGACTTGCCATGGGAAGAAGTTTTTCAAACTGACAAGAAAGACTGTGTAGGAGCCTTTTGTGAAAAAAACAACATCCAGTACGAATGGAGCAATACTCCTCTAAAACTAACAACAAAGCAAGTTGCACAAGCAGTAGCGGTCCACCCAAAAACCCAAGAAAAAATTTGGTTTAATCAAGCCCACCTTTTTCATCAATCAAGTTTAGAGAAACAATCACGTGAGTTACTTCTACAGTATGTTGGAGAGGACAACTTTCCAAGAAATTCCTTCTATGGTGATGGCAGCCCTATATCAAATGAGATTATTAAATACATTCACGAAGCCTATAAAAAGGAGAGTATTATATTCGACTGGAAAATTGGAGATATTTTAATTCTGGATAATCATTTAATGGCTCATGGACGATACCCATATGAAGGAGAGAGAAAAATTGCAGTTGCAATGGGATAAAACAGATTGCCGTCCTTTCCAACTTGGCAAAAACAAAGCTCATATATTTTATTGTGATTTAAGTTCTATTTCAGACTCAAGGTGCCTTAAGCCCCTCCTCTCTTCAAGAGAAATACACAAAGCTAATAGCTTTAAAACAGAATTCTTAAGAAAAAATTATATTATTTCCCACGGAATATTAAGACTTCTTCTCGCGAAATATAAAAATGACAATCCAGAAAACATTCACTATGTTCTGGGACAAAATAAAACCTGATTACGTAGTATATTCAGCTTGAATTTCCTGTTATCCTAAAGAAAGAAAGTTTAAAGAGAAACAAGGAGAATAAACATGCACAGGAATAAGATTCAATTTCAAAAGGGACTAAGTTTGAGTGAATTCTTGAGGGGGTATGGCACTGAAGAGCAGTGTATTGCCGCCCTTGTAGATTTGCGGTGGCCAAAAGGATTCGTATGTCCAAAATGTAACTGTAAAGCCCACTGCCGTTTAAAGAGTCGAGGATCTCTATTCCAATGCAATAGTTGCAGGGGACAGACATCAATAACCTCTGGGACAATTTATCATTCAACGAAACTTCCGTTAACGAAGTGGTTTTTGGCGATGTACTTAATGACCCAAACCAAGAATGGTATCTCCCAACTTTCCCTTTCCAGACCCCTGGGTGTTTCCTCTAATACAGGGGCAATGGTGTATCATAAGTTGGCTCAAGTCATGAAGGAACGTGATGCTGAGAAGCCATTGTCTGGAGATATCGAAATAGATGATGCGTATTGGGGTGGAAAGAAAAAAGGGAAGCGCGGAAGGGGTTCTGAAAACAAAGTGCCTTTTATTGTGGCGGTCGAGAAAAATGCTGAGGGGAAACCTATGC
>JABJFC010000017.1 GCA_018662925.1 Alphaproteobacteria bacterium
GAAAATGATGCTAGCTTCATAATAATATTTCTTAAGAAGGGGTTACGTTTTCACCTAAAGAGTGTAACCCTTTTTCTCTCCTTTTCCAGCTATTTCCTCGTACTCAGAGCTTTTTTGTTTCTCTATCTCGGATCTAGGGTAGACTTTCTGAATTGACTTTTCTTAATGCCGGGACTCTTTCTCTTTCCATCATATAAGCTGTAAAATTATTGCTGTGTTCTTTATAATATTCTAGGGTAGAAAAGTTAAAAGCTTTCCTTATTACGGGCTTTTTTTTGCTGGGCACTTTTCTTTTTATGGCTTTGGTTACTTTCCTCTCAGCTGGTTTCCGTAAGTCCTTGGCCTCTTTTTTTACTCTAACAATTTTTCTCTTTTCAGAAGTTGAGTCACTATCTTCATCTGTAGATGGATTAGCTGTTGCATGGAAGTTAAAAGAAAAAATAACAACTAAAGTTGTAATAAAGGATACTATTTTTTCTCTCTTTGCAAGAAGTTCGAAAAAATAATATAAAATATAACAAGAAGACACAAAAAAAACTCCCAAATAACAACACTAAAACACGTATATTCTATATTTATCCGAAAAATGACCCGCAAACGCGGGCGCGTAACAACATGCTACTGTTTTATAAGCCAAATAACATTCTTTCGTGTCATGTACATTAAAATAACGTAAGACATGTGATTAATGTAACAACAGTTTTGCAGTTGTCAACGTAACTTAAGCTTTTGTATCACAAACATATGACACCTCTGATGAAATTATACACCCCTTGCATTACATGTACGTATAATACAACCTCTAAGTATCACCTCAGACTTTAGAAATTATTGGCTAGCCACATGAGTGCATTAGAATTGATTGCACTCTGAGATCCAAGATAACGTTTGCAAACGCTCCTATGGTTTTAGGCCGTTATTTCCCTTAGTTTCACCCATATGGATGACGACTTCATCTGGGCGGCCATAATTGAGCATGATGTAAGCGCGCTCTTTCAGCATGTCTAAGGACATTTGGTCCCGCTTTAAGAGCGATACTTTCTGATCCAAGGCTTTTCTCTTACGTTCGGTCTCGTCTAGGGATTGATGAGACTCAAAGAGCTTTTGCCTCAGAACATGCCAGGCCAAAATACCACGATCACCCTGGATAAAATGATAGACAAAATAAGCACACACAATAAAAGCAAAGAGCGGCGCAACAATGTGCCGGGATCTGCGTTTAAGTTCTTGGGCTAAAAACATATTCAAACAAACTCTTCGAAATAATCATTTAAAACTATCCTAAGCCGCCAAAGACGATTCCTTTTTCTCACGTAATATGCTCTTGCCAGCATATACAGCCGAAGACCCCAATTCTTCCTCAATGCGAATCAATTGGTTGTATTTTGCGACTCGGTCAGAACGCGACACGGATCCCGTTTTGATCTGTCCACAGTTCCCCGCCACCACTAGATCTGCAATGGTGACATCTTCGGTCTCTCCAGAACGGTGGGAAACAATGACCTTGTATCCAGCAAGGCGCGCACTTTCAATGGCCTGCCAAGTTTCTGTCAACGTGCCAACCTGGTTAAGCTTTATGAGGATGGCATTGGCCAGTCCATGTTCAATGCCATAGTTTAAGCGCAGGAGATTGGTGACAAATAAATCATCCCCCACCAATTGAATCCTATCTCCTAATGCATTGGTTAGATTCTGCCATCCGAGCCAGTCATCTTCTGATAAACCATCCTCAATGGAAATAATGGGATAACGATCCACCAGATCTCTGTAATAGGAGACCATTTCATCATTTTTAAGAACCTTGCCCTCGCCCTTTAAATGGTACTCTCCCTGTTTGTAAAATTCTGTCGAGGCCACGTCCAAAGCAAGACTAATATCATCCCCTGGCTTGAATCCAGCACTCTCAATGGCTTTTACAATAAATTGAAGAGCCTCATCTGTACTGGAAAGATTCGGCGCGAAGCCTCCTTCATCACCAACATTGGTATTATGACCCGATTCGGACAAAAGTTGCCGCAGTGCGTGGAAAACCTCGGCCCCCATTCGAATAGCATCTGAAAAAGTTTTAGCTCCGACAGGCATGATCATGAATTCCTGGCAATCGATGGCATTATCTGCATGGACCCCGCCATTGATAATATTCATCATGGGAACTGGTAAAACGCGTGCAAAAGGGCCACCCAGATAACGATACATGGGGAGATCACTTTGGTGAGCCGCCGCATGGGCCGTAGCAAGACTTACGCCCAGCAGTGCGTTGGCCCCTAATCGGGCTTTATTGGGTGTTCCATCTAAATCAATCATGGTTTGATCAATGGAAATTTGATCTTCCCCATCCATGCCCGACAAAGTTTCAAAAATTTCACCGGTAACAGATTCTACCGCCCGGCGAACACCTTTTCCAGCATAACGATTCTTGTCCCCATCTCGAAGCTCTATGGCTTCATGGGTCCCTGTGGAGGCGCCCGATGGAACGGCCGCACGTCCCGTGGCTCCTGATTCAAGCGTCACGTCAACTTCCAAGGTAGGATTTCCCCGGCTATCTAGAATTTCCCGTGCCGATATATCGATGATCCCTGTCATAAACTTTTCCCTATAATAATTTTTGTACGATTCTACAAGTCTTTGGAAATTCTATCAAGCTTTACAAGTTTGGATAAAAGAGATGGCATATCTTTGAGATATACCATATTAGGGCCGTCGCTAGGCGCTTGATCTGGATCTTCATGGGTTTCCATGAATACGGCCGCGACACCAACAGCAATGGCTGCTCTGGCTAATGTAGGCACAAATTCTCGTTGACCGCCCGTTGTGGTCCCCTGCCCACCAGGCTGTTGCACCGAGTGGGTCGCATCGAACACAACAGGACACCCCGTTGATTCTCGTAAAATAGGCAAGGAACGCATATCGGAAACGAGGGTATTATAGCCAAAACTGGCGCCCCGTTCGCACACGAGGACTTTGTCATTCCCCGTTTCATGGATCTTTGCCACGACATTCTTCATGTCCCAAGGGGCCAGGAACTGGCCCTTCTTAACATTAATAGCGGCGCCTGTTTCGCCTGCCGCAATAAGCAAATCAGTCTGGCGGCACAAGAAAGCTGGAATCTGGAGCATGTCAACGACTTCAGCTACAGGCTTACATTGGTCAATAGTATGAACATCAGTTACCACTGGGCATCCGTATGTTTCGCGCACCTCTGCTAAGATGGGGAGGCTTTTCTTTAAGCCAAGTCCTCGAGCGCTCTTAGAGCTGGTCCTATTGGCCTTATCAAAGGAAGTCTTGTACACAAGACCAATGCCCAGCTTTTGGCATATTTCAGACAATTCATGGGAAATTTCCAGGGCGTGCTGACGACTCTCCAACTGGCAGGGCCCCGCTAAAAGGGTGAAAGGCCCCTTATTGCTTATGGATAGCGACCCAACTGAAACTGTTTTGTCTTGAACAGACATAGACCGACGGCTCCTTACATCACGTAATAAATAGCGTACTAAACCCCTTATAAAGGGTATGACCGCACTTTCATAACAATTTTTTCAAAAAGAGAAAAGAAGGCATTCCTAAAGTACAAAATAAGATGCTCATGAGTCTGCTTGTTCGTTTACATTTGCCCCTCTCGTCTTTATATAGAAACACATACAGTCGAAACCAGGTCCGGAATCTAAACTCGTGAATAGCACTCTCCTTCTAGTTCTTTTCCTCACTTTTCTAGCCCAAATTAAACCATCCACTGCAGAGATCATAACCATGCACAAATTTGAAGAGGCTCAATCTTACTTTACACAAGCCGATGAGGATACACTTGTCCTATTTGACGTAGATGGTGTGCTTACACATTCAGATGACCCAGCCTTCCAATTGGGAAGTCTTTACAAGCACATTGATGAATTTAGAAATATAAAGAACAGCCTCTCTCCTAGTGACTTTCGTTATCTTCTCTGGAGCTCTCTTATTGATACAGGCTTTCTGTTAGTTGATGCTAATGCTCCCAAGTTTGTACAAGAGCTACAAGAGAAAGGGGCAAAACTCATTGGATTGACTGGAGCACCATCAGGTAGTGTGGAAGAAATAAAGAGTTTTCCGGAGCTGAGAAACACTGCTCTTCAAGGGTTTGGCATAGACTTTAGCACCACGCTCCCTTATACAGACGCTTTTGTGTTTAATAACTTTCCCATGTTCAATGGAAACCACCCCCTATTTTACAAAGGCATCATATACTGCAATCAAGGAACTGATTCAGCCCCCAAAGAAGAGATTCTTTTAAACTTCTTAGAAAGGCTCAAATGGACGCCAAAGCATATTTTCTTTTTTGAGGATCGAAAAGGAAATTTGGAAGCTATGGAAACAGCTTTAAAAAAGCATCTTCCAAACACTAAGTTTACTGGAATTCACTTTAAGGGCGGCTTAGCCTTTCCCAATCAATCTATTAGTAAAGAAAAATTCGTGGCGCGCTGGAAAAAACTCGCAGAGAAGATTGGAAAGAAAATCGACAGCAGCCAAGATAAGTAAAAAAGCAATCTCTCTTTTCTATTGTCTAACAGCCTACACTTTGGCTTACGTTTTTCTGGATCCCGCGATGCCAAATCACGTCGTAGCGGCCTGTCCGCCATAGCGCAGCGAAGGCGGAAGCGAAGACGGATGAGCGCGGGATCCATACTGCAGGAATCAGGGAAGGCAACCTCACCTACAACAAGCGCGACTTATCACAAGCAGCTTTTACAAAAGACTTAAAAAGAGGATGGGGCTCAAAGGGGCGAGATTTAAATTCTGGATGAAACTGAACTCCTATGAACCAGGGATGTCCTTCTAGTTCTACTATTTCTGGCAATTTTCCATCCGGCGAAAGTCCTGAAAACTTAAGTCCAGCGGCTTCTAGCTTATCTCGATAGGCCATGTTTACTTCATAGCGATGGCGGTGGCGCTCAGAGATTTCATCTTTCCCATAGATTTTATGAACTTTTGAACCAGATTTCAGCTTGCAAGGATAGGCCCCTAGTCGCATGGTGCCTCCCAAGTCCCCCTCTTTTGAACGCTTTTGTACTTTTCCTTTTTGATCCCATTCAGTCAACAAGCCAACAACGGGATCTGTGCAATCACCAAACTCTGTGGAATTAGCGCCCTCAATTTTGGCTAAATTCCGAGCCGTTTCAACAATCGCCAATTGCATGCCAAAGCAAATGCCAAAGAATGGAATATCATGCTCACGTGCGTATTGAATCGCTTTAATTTTTCCTTCAGCACCACGATCCCCGAAACCACCAGGCGTCAAAATTCCAGAGACATCTGACAATTTTTGTTTAATCGTTTCCTCGCTAGACTCAAAAAGCTCCGCATTGACCCACTTGATTTTCACCCGTGTGGTATTTGCGATTCCCCCATGAATAAGGGCTTCAAAAATAGATTTATAGGCATCGGGATATTCTGTATATTTCCCAACCACCGCAATTGTAATATCTCCGTGGGGCTTTTTGAGAGCTTGAATGATTTTTTCCCAACGCTCTAAATTGACATCGTTCTTTTCTTTCATCCCAAAATAACGAAAGACCTCTCGATCCAATCCCCCTTCATGATAACAAACGGGGACCTCATAAATGGCCTCCACATCGGGGGCGGCAATAACACGTTCTTGGGGCACATTGCAAAACAAGGCCAACTTTTTTCGGGCAGCTTCTGGAAGAGGACGATCCACACGGCACAAAAGTATATCAGGCTGAATTCCTAGATTTTGAAGTTCCTTGACCGAATGCTGTGATGGTTTTGTCTTGAGTTCCTTCGCCGAGGCAATATAGGGAACAAGTGTCAGATGCATAAATAAGGCACGATCGCGCCCTACTTCGTTGGCAAGTTGGCGAATAGCTTCTACAAACGGCAGCCCTTCGATGTCACCAATGGTGCCACCAATTTCCACCAATATAAAGTCCGGTTCCTTACCATCGGTTTTCAAATCACGGGTTATGAATTCCTTGATCGCATCGGTAATGTGGGGAATCACTTGAACCGTTCCCCCCAAATAATCTCCACGCCGTTCCTTCGCAATGACTTTAGAGTAGATGCGCCCAGTTGTTACATTGTCGCTTTGACGAGAAGACACATCTGTATAGCGCTCATAGTGGCCTAAATCCAAGTCCGTTTCCGCCCCATCATCTGTCACAAAGACTTCACCATGTTGATAGGGGCTCATGGTTCCTGGATCTACATTCAAATAGGGATCTAGCTTGCGCAACCGGACAGTATATCCAAAAGCCTGAAGAAGGGCACCTAATGAAGAAGAAGCGATACCCTTACCCAGGGAGGAAACGACGCCACCTGTAATAAAAATATACCGCGTCATACTACCTCCATTTAACTTAAACAAAAATTAGTAAAAAAGCCCTCTCAGGAAACTAAAAGGGCTTGGAAGCTATTTGGTGTCTGGGACACTCGGGGCTGCAGGGACTTGAGTCTCTGGCGCCTTAGGAACAGCCTGCTGATCCAAGAAAGAGCCCTGATTAAGATCTCGAGCAACCAGAATCGCAAGAAGGATACTGGTTGTGACAAATGCAACGGCAAGACCCGCTGTTACTCTGGTTAACAAATTGGTTGATCCACGCGCGGTCATGAAACCACCCATAGTGCCACCACCAGTTAGACCAGACATACCCCCACCCTCACTCTTCTGGAGCAAGATAACCCCAATAAGGGACAAGGCAATCATTAGATGTATAACAAGAAGTACAACTTGCATTTCAAACTTTCCACGCTGCTTTAAAAACCTGCGAACACTTATAGACCTTCTTTATCAGGATTACTAGTCCGAACTCACAATAATTTTCCAAAAGTCCTCAACTTTAAGACTAGCGCCACCTACCAACAAACCACTAATGGCCGGAATAGACAGAAATTCCTTTGCATTTTGGGCGGTTACGGACCCTCCATAGAGGATATGAAACTGCTCGTCGCGCAACGAGGCCTCTGCAAGACCTTTTTTAAGTCCTTCATGAACCTCTTGAACCTCGTCCGGTTGGGGCGTTTCTCCTGTGCCAATAGCCCAAACAGGTTCATAAGCCACCAATACATTCTGAAAAGTAGCTCCCTCCAAAGGAACAGACTCACGCGCTTGGGTCAGAAGCGTGTTCATTGTTTCTCCCCGTTGCCGTTCTTCCTGGGTTTCCCCTACACATATAATGGGAATCAGCCCGGCTTCCAACGCCTTAATAGCCTTGCGCTTGACCAAATCATTGGTCTCTTGATGATGACGGCGCCGTTCCGAATGCCCCAGAATCACGTGGGTACATCCAAAATCCTTTAGCATCTGAGCACTTACATCACCTGTGTAGGCTCCATTTGCATAGACCCCACAATCTTGGCCGCCGACTTGGACAGGCCCTTCTTTGGCAATTCGGGAAACAGAATCAATAAGGGTAAGGGGGGGACATAATATTACTTGAGCAGAAAATGGCTGCTCATTGGCAACACGATTACAAATCTCACTTGCGAGAGATGCTCCCTCCTCCTGGAGGAAATTCATTTTCCAATTTCCAACAATGATTTTCGTCATGAGAAACTCCACGTTCTTGTCCAAATGTAACAGTACCTCTTTATCTTTTACTGAACCAGGCGAATTTTAGAGGTCAGCTTCTTATTTTGTCGCGAGAGCACTCAATTTGGATAAAGCGTGAAGTTTTTGTGCCTCTTCAGGCTCATTCGTTCCTTCTGAATGCACAAAATCTTTACTCCCCACACTGGGAGACCTTGGAAAAGGATCAAGAGCCAGGCTCAAATACTGTGCCAAAAGCTCTCCAAAATCAATGCTACCATCTTCAGATAGATACTCTATATCTTCATCAGCGGGATTAAATTCCTCTTCAGGATCAAATTCCTTGCGTTTTGCATGGGGTAGAAGGGTCGTTGAAAATTGATCCTCAACTTGAGACGAAAAGGGCTGAAGAGTCACCCTACAAACTTGCGTAACCGCAGCCGTTAGCTTTCCCTCTACTTTAAGTCCCTTGCGCCTGGAAAGCAAAATGCTGGCAGAAAAACACTCTAAAGCAACCAAATTGAAGCGCTTAGCCAAATTTTCGCATTCTGCTTCGCTCGCTTTAAACTCATATGTTTTATCGGCATCAGATTTGGACAAGGTAACAACTCGGGAAAATTCCGGCGTTACAGTATTAGCGTTCTGTTCATTTATCGTCATTGCATTAATTAACCATTCTATTTCATCAAAATTCTCATGTTTCCATTGACAGACCTTCAGGAAAAGGGCAGTTTTCTCTGAGTGCCGTATATTTACACACTTTTTACCCTTTTTGTTAGGAAAAAATTGAAATGAAGCTTCCTTTGAAACTTTCAACACTCAGAATGGGAATGATGGCGAGTTGTTGTTGTGCAGCGTTAGGTCTTGCAACAACAGGTTGCAGCCCCATGTCAGCGGTTCGTGGAAACACGCCGGATACCACCAATATTGCCAAAGTAAAAAAGGGTGAACATAACCAAAACGACGTGATTGCTCTTATTGGCCCCCCGACTAGCCGGGCCCCTTTTAACACCAACATTTGGTATTATATTGGCGAAAAAACCGAGAAAACAGCCTTTTTTGATCCAGACGTAGTTGACAAGCAAATCATCAAAATTACCTTTGATGAAAAGGGAGTTGTTAACGATCTACAGCTCGCAAATTTTGAAAACTCTGCCCAACTTGGCCAAGAAATCGACCCCAACGAGCGTAAAACCACCTCTTCGGGCCATGACATCAGCGTCATGGAACAACTCTTGGGCAACTTTGGCCGTCAAGCCAGAAGCAGTACCCAAAATCCGCGATAGGAAGTTACATTTCTCCTTCAAGTTCAAGGGGACGCAGTTTTTTCGATCGAGCGCGAGTTTTTTTAGGTGTTAAATTTTTAAATCAGCAATAATTGACCCAAAGCGCTAAAAGTTACTCTAAA
>JABJFC010000018.1 GCA_018662925.1 Alphaproteobacteria bacterium
GTTGAAGGTGATAGGTTCTTTTGGGCACAAAAAGCTACCACTGTCAGGCTACTTCCTGCAAACTCTTGAAGAATGGATAGTCTGAGTGGAAGTGATGTTTTTCCATGGCGTGTTTGGGGGCTTCTATTCTTTACTTGAGTAGCTTCGAGCATTGAAATCTCCTTTTTTAAAATTCAATCTCAATAACTCTGCAATATATAAATAAATTAACTTGAATAGATGGGGTTTATGAAGCGCTTACGAAAGTTCTTGATTTTCGTAAACGATATTTCCATTTTCATCGACAATACAAATAAAAGTCTCTTTCATCGAAACGTCTAATCCTGCATAGTACTTCATGAGCTGTTCCTTTTCCTTTTTTAAGGTTACTTATTGAGACGGTTTTCCTCTCACTCGAGAAAAAGTGTACCTCAATTGGAGCTATTCTCAGACTCCGGAGAACAGCTCACTTCTCGTTCGGTGCAATTACAGTATGTGCCCAATTTATTAAAAAATTAGTTCGTGCATACATCTAATGGCTTTACACTGGCTCTAATTCTTTCACCCGCAGTCCTCCGAACTTCCTCTAAGTTATAATCGTCTTGAAGTCCTATCCAAAAGTACTCTGTTGTTCTAAAATATAAAGCTAACCTCAAAGCCGTGTCTGCTGTTATCGAACGCTTCTGTAAAACAATCTCATTAATACGGCGAGCTGATACTCCCATATCATGAGCCGCCTTCGTTTGTGAAACGCCCATTGGCTTCAAAAATTCTTCTTGAAGAATTTCTCCGGGATGTATATTCCTTAAATTTGTCATCTTCTTCTCCTTACCTTAGTGGTAGTCAACTATGTGAACATGATATGCGTCTTTTTCTTTCCAAATAAAACATATACGCCACTGTTGATTAACTCTGATACTAAATTGACCCTTTCTAGTTCCTTTTAAACTCTCCAGTCTATTTCCTGGGGGAATTTTTAAATCATTAATTTCACGTGCGTTATTGATCATACGAAGTTTTCTTCTACAGCTGTTTTGCAGTTCCAGAGATACTCCTTTGATTGAGTTCCCTTCCCAAATAGACTCTGCTTTCTTGCAATTAAATGATCTTATCATTCTTTGATTATTACATATAACGTTATTGGTTTCAATTGTAAAATTATACAAACACAAATGAGAGAGAAAACTCACTAGATATTTTAGGTTCTATTGAGATATGTTTGTTGGGGCGCTTATTTTTCTCACAGACCAACACACAGCAAATGCAGAATTTTTATAAGTCTCCTACAAGCTGTTCTATCTTATCAGCAAATAATGTCGTTGCCTGCCGTAAAGGTTCATCCGCTAAGTGGGCATATCGTTGCGTCGTAGATGCTTGTGTATGACCTAAAAGCTTCCCAACAATGCTCAAACTTAACCCACTTGATACAAGATGCGACGCATGAGTGTGACGTAAATCATGAAGCCGCACGTCTTTTAGCTCTGCACGTTTCTTAATTGTGTTCCAGGCTTTCTTGATCTCTTGAAGCGGTTTCCCCTGAACCCTTCCTGGGAAAAGATATGTCCCCTTAGCCTGAGCTTGCATTTCTTTTAAGAGGGTAACAACCTGTAAGGAAAGAGGTAAATGCTCCATTTTTTTTTGTTTAGTTGTATGGGCTGGTTTTGTCCATACACCTTTTATGAGATCAAACTGATCCCATGTTGCGGTCAAAACTTCGCTCCTTCTTGAACCTGTTAGTATTAATAGTCGAATGGCATTCGCAACACTTTGATTATGATATTCCTTAAGAACTTTCATTAAACGCTTCAATTCATCGTCAGCAAGCCAACGATTTCGTTTTTGCTCTTGGTACTTCTCAACCCCTAAAACTGGATTTGTGCTCCGCCATCCCCACTGAACTGCTAAAGTGAACATCTTGCTTAAAAGCGCTCGCACACGATTAGCCATATAAGGAATCTTTTTAAGGTTTTTATGAAGCCTTAAAATATCTTGCGAGGTAATTTCTTCAACCTTTAAAGTTCCTAAGTTCTTCAAGATAATATTTTCTAACATTGCCTTATCTTCTTTATAACTTTTAGGCCTTTTATTGATTTTAGCATGCAATTCAATATACTCATGAGCAAGCTCTTCTATAGATGGTTTTGTCCTTTTGTCCTTACTCTCCTGAGACGGATCTTCACCTGCATTTACTCTAAGCATGAGTTGCACAGCCATATCACGCGCTCTTTCGGTGGTTATATTACCATGCATACCTATCTTGATCTTACGGTTCGTGCGGTATTGATTACGAAACTGAAGAAAATATGTTTTTCGTCCTGTGGGCTGAATACGTAAACCAAATCCTATAACTTCTGTATCCCACACATATGTGCGCTTTTCTGGATTTGGGACAATGCTTTCAACAACACGTTTTGTGAGTTTTTGTCTATGTATGCTTTGTTTTCGCATGAGGGACACCATTCTTTATGAAACACTAGAAGAAACTTTATCATGTAGAAAATTTTTGCTCAATAAAAAAAGGGGAGCATATGGGGAGCAACAGAACGAGAATCAGATAGATTTTTATAGATGTTTAAATATATTGTATTCTCTAAAAATGGCTTATATAATAACACTTATAGAACTTTATAGATCAGCATAGATTAATAGACTTTCTAACTCTTAATCAGCGGGTCACAGGTTCGAATCCTGTAGCGCCCACCAGGGGGAGTGGAGGATACGGGGAGATGGAGAAAATGAAAGAGATGAAATAGGTAGCAAAGAGAAATCCAGGACTTCTAGAATTTCATATTATCTACAGTCTAGGATGAAAAGAAGCCATGAATCATATCTTCAGCATTGCTTGCTAGCGCAGAAGACCTTCGGAAAACTTATCCCTTAGCATTCAAAACTTCAGAATAATCTCTTAACATCATCTGACCATGCACCGTCAAAACCATCAGTGCCTTTAAAAGCATCAGGTGCTCTTTCATCGATACACTTTATACTATCGTAAAAAGTTCCATCAGTAAAATATATGGCGGAGTTATTGGTTAACTTCTGCGATTTTTGTGGAGAAGTTTTACTCCCGGAATCATAACCAATGTTTGGTATTCCATCTTGCAGCGTTCGATTCGGAGTAGAAACTTCAGAGATTTTTTCATCTCGGTTTTCTCCGGAATTTGCAGGTGCTCTTTGTGGACGACTTTCTACAATTGCCTCTTCAGCAGAATCAACAGCATAAGCCTCCTTGGATGAGGTAGAAACTTGCACCGAAAGAACTGATAAAATCACTAATACTTTCCTAATATTCATAATGATCACCTTCCAAAATATGGATTAATTAACTATAAGAAAACTAAGTTTTTGTCAAGTTTATCCACCACTGCCATTTACAAAATAACCTGCTCAATTAAGGAGTCCCCCTCATGCTTACACTACTCGGTGCCGTCTTGGGCTTTGTCTCTAGCGCCTTTCCTGAGGTCCTTAAATACTTCCGTGAAGACAAGGACTGCAAACAAGAACAGGAGATCATGGATCGCCAGATAGAACTCTCAAAACTTGGGGCTTCCCACCGTTTGGAAGAAGGGCGTCTGAACACAGATGCCAATGAACGAGTTTCTCTTTATTCCCATGCAAAATCCGTTGGTGTTAAATGGATAGATGCCCTACCTGGTTCAGTCAGACCGGTTATCACTTATGCCTTCTTTATCCTTTATGCTCTTTTAAAACTAGCCCAATGGCATGCCATCATCCCATCTCCTGGTCAGATGCCCTCATCCAAATTTGGAATGTAGAGGATGCAGCCCTTTTTCCAGCCGTTATGTCTTTTTGGTTTGGCCAAAGAGCCCTCAGCAAGAGGCGTTCCTGATGATGCGTACTTCTGATCGAAGGTTGGAATATACATGCGCGCCTTTCAAGAATTTTGATCTTTTAGAAAGGAGGTTTTGATTTTTACTGTTTAGTCCCTTATAATAGTTTGTATCAAATGGTTTTATTGGGGGTCAGAATCTAGGAGTCTCTCTCCATACTATGCCCTCGAAAACTAGACAGGGGCAAAGGTGTGATTATTCTCTTCAGTAGAATGGGCTGATCACAACAAGATAAAATGAAAACTTATAAGAAAAAACGAGGAAGAGCATTCTCATGGAGGCCACGAGCATGCGGATACATACTAGTTTGAAAATACTTTTTTTCGTCTTTGTATTTATCTCTTCACTACAACCAACCAATTTTGTTTTTTCCCATACTGAAGAATACACTCTTGAGGTTATGGAAAAAATTGCCATAGAAAGAGCACCCGAACTCGAACAACTTCGCAGTCGCAAAATTGCCCTTGAAGACTCTGCCATAGCCGATGGACAAATGGCCGATCCTAAACTCCAAGCTGGCATCATTAATGTTCCAACGGATACGTTTAGCAATACTCAGGAAAACATGACGCAAATAAAATTTGCCTTGGTTCAAGATTTTCCAAGGGGAAATTCACTTTCACTTCGCACCGAACAGCAAAAATTACTGGCTAAAGGTGAAGACCCAAAATCCGCGATAGAAAATTAAATTTCTCCCTCTAGTGTGAAGGGAAGCAGTTTTTCCGATCGAGAGTGAATTTTTTTAGGTGTTAAATTTTTAAATTGACCCAAAGCGCTAAAAGTTATTCTAACCCTGGGTTTA
>JABJFC010000019.1 GCA_018662925.1 Alphaproteobacteria bacterium
AGAAGGGGTTACGTTTTCACCTAAAGAGTGTAACCCTTTTTCTCTCCTTTTCCAGCTATTTCCTCGTACTCAGAGCTTTTTTGTTTCTCTATCTCGGATCTAGGGAAATAAGCTATACAGCAAGACTCGTTGTAACATCGAACGGATTTTTGCCCATTGGAAAGTCCATATGGGGCTGAATAGAAGTCGATATAAGGGATGGGTAAAACATCAGGTGCATTTTGATCTTATATCTATCGCCTATAACCTCAAACGGACCGCAAAGATTTTGGTGACTTAGACAGGACAAGTGTATCTAAAATCTACCTTTTTGGACCATTTAAGGTTCAAAAAGGAATAATATCCCACGAATTTACTCTTTTTGTGCCGAAAATACTGCTTAACCTTCTGGTTTTGATTTATTCAGACGTCTCAAATTATTTAATTTATTTTCTCCGTTTCAAAAATAAAAAAAACTTTTTTGCATATTATTCCGTTTATTTCAAATATCAATCCTCTAAATGTCACAAACACGTGAGATGTCCGATGTAGGTAAAAAACACCCCTTATAGCTTGGTTTAAACATCAATTTTACCTATCATAGCCACGTGATTTAGTTAGCTCCTGCTGCTTAGCGACATAATCTTTAAGTTCCCTGGTGAGTGTTGGATTGTATGCATCTAAATCTTGCCTGAAGGAAGCATCTTTTTCGAACAATTGCATGTAAACGCTAAGGTCTTTTCGTGCGTCTTCACCAAGCGATGATTTTTGATAGAATTTTATCTCCTTGAGCTTGTCTTCCATATAAGGGGCTATTATTTCAATAGAGGAGGTTTTAGGACGAGGTATTAGTTCTTTCTGTATTTCCGGTTCGTGCACTTCCTGAACTTGGGACTTCTTCGTATCATGATACTCTACCACGTAGTCTCGAACACCCTGAGGACCTTTCACTTTCAGAACGTCATTAAAATCTTGTCCTGGCTTAAAAGGCTTAATAACTGTTACGGCTCTAGCTTGATACTCCTTGAATTGATTTTGAATTTTTTCCAGAATTTCATAAGTCTGTGAATTAGCTTTGTGAGCATCATTGTCAGCACAAATGATGATTTCTTTTCCTCCTTGATAGTTGCCGATGTTATAAATCCCAAGGGAAGCAACAATTTTGCCAATTACCCCAGCTTCTTGAATAGAAAGCGCCGTTTCAACACCTTCCGCAATAAATACCCTGCTATTATCCTTTGGAGCATCTTGAAGAGTCACAAAGGATCCTTTTGCCACTCCGTATTGAATCTTATTGAGCTTTTCGCCACTCATGCTCAGAGCCCGTTTACCTTGCTCATCAAGTTTCGTTAATTGAACAGATCTTAACTCACCTTCTTTATTGTGTCCAAATGCCGCAAAACAGTCATGCTTTAAGGCTTTACGTTCGCCTTTGTACATAAATTCTGTTCCCTTTGGGATAAAGCGTAAGACTTCTGATAGGGTTCCTTGAATGCCACGTTCATGGCGGATGTAGACTTCCGCTAAAGTGTTTTCAATTGGTTTAGATTTAACCTGCAATTCTAGAACCGCATTAAGGCGCTGAGCAATCTCTTTCACGTGATCCATTTCTGTTTGCTTTTGTGCATGCTCTCTAGATTGTATCGAAGATGACCGTAGTGTTTTGGGATCCGCTTCCACATTTAAGAACTTGCCTAAATAATCAACCGACTCCTTAAAATCTATTCCTTTTTCTCGCCCTATCAACTTAAAAATATCACCCCCTTCATCTCGTTCAAAATCCTTCCATAATCCCTCACTAGGAGCCGAGATGTTCACAACAAGAGATCCTTTTTGGCCAAACCGTAGAGAAGATTGCGTGCACATACGAGCATTTGGTTGACCTAATAAATCAATGGCTATGTCCCCATACCTCCCACGAGCCCTTTCAAGGACATGATTAACAGGTACAAATGATTCTGCACTAGGTTTTCTTTCCGCATACCCTACATGCTTTTGCAGACGAGATTGAATGTCTGGTCGCATACTATTCAGGACAGTGACCGCTACTTTATTTTTTGAGAGATGCAGAGCATTTTCATTACGAGCTGTAAAGGCTGTTTGCCACTCTTCTTTTATTGAACTTCGTTCCTCAGCTGTTTTAAGTTGCATACTCTTCCAAAGGCGTGCAGCTTCTCTTGAAGAATCTAGATACTTTCCTATAGGGTAATAAATAAGGTCTGGATTTATTTTTGGCGAGATCTCTCCTGATTGAACTTTGGCATAGAGGGCGCTATCAAAGGTGACTCGGTTTACATCAAGACCAGCCTGTTTCGCAACTCTAAAGTCACTTGGACACTTTAAAATTTGTCTGAGCTCTACAGCTTGTGGTCCTCGTGTTTCAATACTTTTAGCTTCATTATAGGCCTCTACTTTGCATCTCACTTCTCCATTAACGGCATGCTCCAATAGTTTGCCTTCTTTAACGCCCAGTGTATCAAAAAAGGGTTGGTACTTTTCTGGAGACTCAACAAGTTTTAACGCCAATGTATCCCGCTTGACTTGTGTTTCTTTAAACCGCTCCTGCGTGATAAAAGTTTTTGAGATGTGTGCTTCAATGCTTGGACGATCTTTGAGCCGACTGTAAAGTGCCGCGGCCTCGTTCCGTGCCTCTGTATACGCCTTAACTACATTATAATTTTCCTTTTCCTGCAAACTCAGACGATCATAATAAAGATTCTCGTGTTGTGATTTTAAATGAGCCTCAGCATGCGACTTGACAGAGGCAATATATACGAGATCGTTTTGGCTGAGAGAATTACCCCAGTAGTCTTTGAGAGAATCGTCTCCTTTTTCCACTCTCAAGAATGGATAATAAAGCCGTGGATTTTCTTGCATTACGAATGCAATAGAGTCTCTTTCTGTCTTTAATTCTTTGTAATCTTTATAGAGAGGATGAGTTTTTGAAAGCACTCCTGGATGTGTTGAGGAAATCTCTTGCCAAAGTGCTCTCGTTTTGCGTGTTAAATCTATATATCCTTCCACTTGAATGGAGGCACGATTTTCCATATCTGAGAGAAGCCGTGGACGCTGGCCTGCATCTACTTCCAACACATCACGTCTTATTCCAGCCAAGCGCACGTAAGGTGTATGCTCGTCCCACTTATCCAAAATACTCTGAGCAACACGTTTCTTTTCCTCAAAACATACTTTGTATGCCTTATAGGATGGGTGTA
>JABJFC010000020.1 GCA_018662925.1 Alphaproteobacteria bacterium
AAATGATGGTAGTTTCATAATTATATTTCTTAAGAAGGGGTTACGTTTTCACCTAAAGAGTGTAACCCTTTTTCTCTCCTTTTCCAGCTATTTCCTCGCTCTCAGAGCTTTTTTTAATTCTCTATCGCGGATCCTGGGGAAAGGTTTTATACCTGACTAATGAATTTATATATAAGGCCCCTCGATTAATCTAAAGGAAATGGTATGCCAGAGATTCTCATAAACGGACCCGAAGGACGCATTGAAGCCCGTTATTCACTTGCAAAAGATCCCGACGCCCCGGTCGCGTTGGTTCTTCATCCCCACCCACTCCAAGGGGGCACCATGAATAATAAAGTTACATACCTTATGTACCAAGCTTTCCTCGAAAAAGGCTTCACGGTAATGCGTTTCAACTTTCGCGGTATCGGTCGCTCTGAAGGAGAATACGGTGAAGGAGAAGGTGAATTAAGTGATGCCGCATCGGTTTTAGACTGGCTACGGCTTTTTAGACCCAACGCCTCTGAGTTCTGGGTCGGTGGATTTTCCTTTGGTGCCTGGGTTGGCATGCAACTCTTGATGCGTCGCCCTGAGGTAAGAGGATTCATTTCCGTCTCCCCGCCTGCAAACCAATATGACTTTAGTTTTCTAGCGCCTTGCCCTATTTCTGGTACAATCATTCATGGCCAACAGGATGAGGTTGTCCCCCCAGAAATAATTGATAATCTTCTTGAAAAACTGGCCAAACAAAAAGGCATACACGTGGATCAGCGGGTCATTTCTGGGGCCGATCATTTCTTTAAGGATCATATGGACATCTTAAAAGCGAACGTCATAGATTATGTAAGCCAACGCATGGCTACCAACGAAAATCTTAAGATGGTCGTGAACCAGTAGGCATTGCTCTGAGATTTTCCACTTGAACAGATGAATGGGAGTCTTCTCTATAGGCTCTTTAAGAGTCACCCCTTCCAAATTTGTGGAAATAAAGACTCGGCACGCGTCATTTGGGTATCCATAAAGGCCATCGTTTTGGACGTATCTTCAGAATCATCCTCCAGCCAAGTCTTTAAAGAGAGAAAATAGATCGTCCCTAAAGCCTTTATCCGGACCTTTCCGTAACAATCTGAGATTCCAAGGCCAGACGCCTGCAACATCCACTCTAAAGAAGTCATAAACCCAGGTGCCAGTGTTAAGACTGATAGGGGGTCAAACCAAAGATCCTTGTATATGTGCGCAAGTGCATTCTTGTAGGGAAATAAGGCATCTAATCGTGTAAGGGATAGGTCAAACAGCCGTTCCCTGGGCGTAATTCCAGACTCTTCAGACAGTTCTTCGGCCTGTTTGAGAACAAACCGATCCACCTTTTCATTAAGAGCCAGTAAAAAAGCACTCTTTTGTGGAAAGTGTTCATAGACCTCTGCCAAAGGAACTTCTGCCAAATTTGCAATCTCCTGAAAGGACAAATCGGTCCATCCTTCTCTTGCAACCAAGGTAAGTGCTGCATCTAATATCTTGTCTTTCATTAACATGGTCACCCCTCACGCAAGTTCTTGACCTCTTTTTTGGGCCGCTAAAACAGCCCGGGTCATGAGTGCCTTCAAGCCCTCTTCTCCCTTTAGTATATCAAGTGCTGCCGCTGTTGTCCCGCCAGGACTTGTGATTTTCTTTCGCAAGCTCTCAGCAGACTCTCCCATCCCCATAAGGGCTGCACTTCCAATCACTGTCTCTCGTGCCAGTTTTTCGGCTAAGTCTGCTGGGAGACCAGCCTCTTGAGCCGCCTTTTCTATGGCCTCTGTAAGATAAAATACATAGGCCGGGCCGCTTCCAGACACAGCTGTAATGGCATCAAAATGGGATTCCTCTTCAACCCAAGCCACGGCACCAACAGCCTTAAAGAGAGCATCTGCCATCGTCGATTGTTCTCCAGAAACCAATTCATCTTTAAAAAGGACTGTCATCCCCATGCCAATGGAAACAGGCATATTGGGCATCGCTCGAATCATCCTGCAACCATTCCCCAGGCTGTCCTTAAAAGTCTCAACTTTTTTCCCTGCTGCTATGGAAATGAAACACGTCTCTTCACCAGAGAAATTTTTGTATAGAGGCAAGATTTCTGTCAGCACTTGGGGTTTAACTGCAAAAATAATAGTTGTTGGTCGAAAGAAGGTCGGCAAATCATCGGGCTTAGCTATGACCTCTACGTCTTGCCTATCTATAGGATGCGGTGAAATCACATAAATCTGTTCAGAAGAAATGGTTTTCGTCTCCAACCAGCCGCTCAAAAGAGCGCCGCCCATTTCACCACATCCAACTAACAAGATACGGTTCATATCATTCAGCCTCCTTTAATACGGGAAATTATGCGACCCCTGCAGTCTCTAGCATAACACTTTCCATGGCGTCTTCCGGGCACTTTCCTTCTTCAACAAGCAAGACAAATGCTGGATAAAAACGGTCACATTCCTGAAGCGTCAAATTAATGAGATCGCTGAACTGGCCAAAGGTAACTGTCTCCACATCCCTTAATGGAAAAGAATGTCGAAAAATAATGATTTTCTTTTCTTCACAAAGGTCAAAGTGACCAATCCACATATTGTTATGAATAAGAGTCAAAAGTTTGCATAGATTTCCATGGGTTCCCTCATCCATACCGAACTCCAGCCCACACGCCGTATAAATCATGGCCGTTTCATGGTCCCAAATCATAAACACATTATATTCTGCCCAACGCCCTTTCATCTCAATAATAAGTTCATTGGAACTTGCCCGATTAAAACGATGCTCTAAAAGGCGTAAATGGTCTTCGAGATGATCTAATGGATTGAATTCGTGCACTTGTCTTGCTTCTTTTTTCAAAATTTCTCTAGTGTCTTTTCTAACTGATGGCATGACAAGAGGCAAGGAAGTTCTTTTCAAAGAAAGTTCAGATGCAATCAAAGTTTGAGACGTTTTCCAGCATCATAATTCCTCTACGCCTTACAAAGAGCTAATTTTTTATTTGTAATTTTACTAATATTTTAGAATCAATGTATTAATGATATATTAAAATTTTCAGTAAATTTTATTATAGTTTTAGATTATGATCTATATGAATAGTTGATATGTTCAATATTAGTTTGCTTTTTACTTAATTGTGATGCATTTGGAATCTGCACGGTCAGTGGACCCTGCTTGTTTTGGATAAATAATTGAAAGTAATGTTTTATGAAAAAAATTCTATTTTTAGGAGCAACAGCTCTTCTTATTTCAACAGGATATATTCCGGCTTCTTACGCAATGGAAGAAGAATGCGAGGGTCCTGACTATGGTCTAAATAGCTTCCAAGGGTATCAGCATAGGCTAGAAAAAGAGGGCGGTAGCCTATATTATTCTGAGTTGAGAGAAGCAAACCGAGAAGCACTTGAAGCAGACGAAATGCGGAGAAAAGGAAAAATCGCGAGGAAACATCTTACTTTCGAGACTTCCTTAGATACAGGAGTTTCTGATTCAGATGAAAGCTATGTTGATCCTGATGAAGAAATAGTTCATTAGAGATATCTCTAAAAAAAAGTGGGGCCCATTGGGCCTCATTTTTTTGAGAAAGGCGCCATAATATTATGATTTTAAGGTGGTGCCGCCGACGGGGATCGAACCTGTGACCTCACCCTTACCAAGGGTGCGCTCTACCACTGAGCTACGGCGGCAAATGATTAGAAATCCTCGGCACATTGCCATACCAGCAAAATTCTGACAAGAGGGGATTGTAGTTTTTGGATTATAGGGTAAAGTCTACGTGATTATCAATAACTGATAAGGAGACTTATGGCTCTTTTTGCAAAGAATTTATCCAGTCGTCAGCTTCGTGAAGCGTCGGCCCTCCGTGAAAATCTCAAACGTCGCAGGGAACAGCTTCAAGAACGCAGACAATCATCTGAGTCCTCTCAGAACGATGACAATACAGAAAACCAATCATCTGACACCGATCGTACTTCCCTGAGTGCCTAATTCCCTTGCATCATCATTGGACTTTAAGTAGAAGAACTGTATGAATGATTAAGGAAGAGAGAGAATTTTATGCCCATTTTATCAGATAAGTGGATTCGTGAAACGGCCCTAAAGACCAAGATGATTGATCCATTTGTAGATCGTCAGTCAGCAAAGGATATTATTTCATATGGCCTATCTTCATACGGCTATGACGCACGAGTCTCTAACGAATTCAAAATCTTTACCAACGTAAATAGTGACACAATTGATCCGAAGAACTTTTCCCATTCAGGATTTGTCGATAAAGTTGGAGATGAATGCATCATCCCCCCCAACAGTTTTGTTCTAGCACGCACAGTCGAGTACTTTAGAGTTCCGCGAGACGTCCTGGTCATTTGTCTTGGAAAATCAACATATGCACGCTGCGGTATTATTGTGAATGTGACGCCACTGGAACCAGAGTGGGAGGGACACGTTACCTTGGAATTCTCTAACACAACCCCGCTTCCTGCCAAAATATATGCTAATGAAGGGGCCTGTCAGTTTTTGTTCTTAAAGGGCGATGAGGCTTGTCTCACTTCCTATAAAGACAGAGCTGGAAAATACATGGGCCAAACGGGTGTCACGCTCCCCAAACTTATACAGTCTGGCTCTTCAAAGAGCGCTGCCTAAAGGAAAATCATTAATGGATAAAATTCGTATAAGAGGTGGCGTTCCCCTAAAGGGACAAGTCACCATTGGCGGCGCAAAAAATGCAGCCTTACCTCTTATGACAGCCTGTCTCTTAACAGATAAGCCCCTTGTCCTGTCAAACTTACCCCATGTAGCCGATATTGCTACTCTAGCAAATCTGCTGGCACAATTGGGAGTTCAAGTTACACTTGAAGGAGATGAAACAAAAGATGGACACATGGGGCGAGTATTCTCGTTACAGACAAAAGAAATTTCTAACACAACGGCACCCTATGATCTGGTCCGAAAAATGCGAGCTTCCGTCCTCGTTTTAGGCCCACTCCTGGCACGGGAAGGAAGGGCAACTGTCTCACTTCCGGGAGGCTGTGCCATTGGAACCAGACCTGTTGATTTGCATCTCCAAGGATTGGAGGCCATGGGCGCTAAAATTGAACTGGATCAAGGTTATGTCCATGCTACAGCACCCAAAGGGTTGCACGGGAACAGCTACACCTTTCCGGTGGTTTCTGTCGGTGCCACAGAAAACCTTTTGTTGGCAGCTAGCATCGCAAAAGGAGAAACCCAGCTTGTAAATGCAGCAAGAGAACCAGAAATTACTGACCTCGCTAACTGTCTTGTTAAAATGGGCGCCAAGATTGAGGGCATCGGGACAGATACGCTCACAATTCAGGGCGTTGACTCTCTTTCAGGAGCTCAGCACAGTGTTCTGCCTGATCGCATCGAGACTGGAACCTATGCCATTGCTGCGGCCATAACGGGGGGCAGCATCGATATCCTAAATACTGACTCTTCCCTTGTCCCGACATTTTTGTCTAAGCTTGAAGAAACTGGAGCCAAGATTACTCACTTACCCAATGGATTCAATGTTGCGGGAGAAAAAGGGAAACTACAGGGCGTTAACATCACAACAGAGCCATTCCCAGGCTATGCCACAGATTTACAAGCCCAGATGATGGCTATGATGACCATCGCAAATGGGGCCTCTCTCATCACTGAAACCATCTTTGAGAATCGCTTCATGCATGTCCCCGAGCTCATGCGTATGGGAGCAGACATCTCTCTCAAGGGGTCCTCTGCCATGGTAAAAGGAGTCCCTGAATTAAAGGGAGCAGAACTCATGGCAACCGACCTCCGAGCATCTGTTTCACTGGTTCTTGCTGCCCTTGCTGCCCAAGGTGAAAGTACTATCAATCGCGTTTACCATATTGACCGAGGATACGAATACGTAGAGTCTAAACTTAGATCATGTGGAGCTCAGATAGAACGTATTCGGGAGTAGTAGCCTTTGGTAAAAAGAAAAAAAGACGACGAAGATATAAAACTGCATCTTAAGATTAAAGATAATAAGGACTTAGAAGTCATATCTGCGCTGTTACAAGACGCTATTGTTCCCGTTTTGGGCATAATCTTTTCACCAAAGAAAAAAGCCTTTTCCTTAATTCTGCAACGTTTTCGTTGGGAAAAAACTCAGGAAACGGAGACGAAAAACTTTGTTTTTGAGCGCACTTATTGTCACCTATATTTCGATCACGTAGAGAAGGTTCAAAGAAAAGGCTTCCAAGCGTTTCCAATTAATCATCATTTGAATTTTTTATCCCTTCAGCTGGATAAAAAGGACATTCTCCTGCTATTTTCAGGCGGAAATACTATCAAAATTAAGATTGGTAACATCTCTGGGTATTTGACGGATCACGAAGACTTAGGCTGGCCTACATTTTCCCTACCGTCCCATGAATAGTTTCTATTTTCCGAGAAGAATTGAAAATATCTTCGAAGTTCGTTAGGCTTGAGGAAAGGAAAAACAGGGAAATCCCATGCGCTGTACTGCATACTGCACGGCAAACTCATACAAGATCTCACAAATGCACCGAGATTGGAAAGAAAAGCATAAGGTTACTTTCTTTCGGGAAGTGATTCATCTTCCACTATCTGGAGGTGATGTTTACTGTTTTGCTTTTGGAAGTGTGGTTTTTTGGAATCTATCAAAAACAGATGAAGAAAAATTCTTAGAAAAGATTTCTAAGTATGCCGAAGGCTCTATAAAAGAATTTGAAACCGATATTTTCACCTTTAGTTACGGCAAAAAAAATGAAATTCACCTGGATACAATCGTCCTCGCCGATACGAAATCTATTTTAGCTAAACTGGCAATTTCATACGGGATTGCTCAGTCGTCCAAGCTTTCTGTCTTTGAACAAAGAACTGAGCAAACCATTCAAAAAACTGAGTACATTCCACAATCGCTCGAAAAAACTGGAAAAATTCCCCTGTCGCGCCGAAAAATTTCTCAGATGATTGGGCGTTTGATGATTGAAAGAAATATGGTCAATCTCCACAGCAATATCTTGGACACTCCCGATTTCTTTTGGGAACAGCCAAAATTTGAGCCCCTTTATCAGATGACCATCCATGATCAAGATATTACTGATCGCATAGAAATTCTGAACAAGCGACTAGATATTATGCGTGATTTGTTTGGGCTTCTTGGAAATGAGATTAACCATAGTCACGCCTCTACCCTAGAGTGGATCATTATTATTCTTATTTTCATTGAAGTCCTTCTGACACTTACATTCGAACTATTTTTGAAATTATAGAACTATGATTCCTTCTAAAATCTCTCATGCCCACTGGCAAGAATCACACGAATTGAAGCAAATAATTGACGTTTTAATCGATAAATCCGGACCAGCACGGTTTGTTGGAGGATGTGTTCGCGATACGTTGCTTGGAATTTCTGTAACCGATACTGATATTGCAACCCCCCTTGACCCTGAAATGGTTATGGAACGACTCAAGGGAACTGATTTCAGAGTGGTCCCCACTGGTCTCAAACACGGGACCGTTAGCGTATATTTCCATGGAGAGTGCTGCGAAATAACAACCCTGAGACGAGATGTAGAAACCTTTGGTCGCCATGCCCGCGTTGAATTTACCGATGATTGGCTCCAAGATGCCAAACGAAGGGATTTTACAATCAATGCGCTATATGCGGACTTTGACGGAAATATTTTTGATCCCATCGGGGGACTTCAAGATCTTAAGGCCGGTAGAATCCGTTTTGTGGGGGATCCAGAAAAGCGTTTGGAAGAAGACATTCTTCGCCTCTTACGACTTTTTCGTTTCCAGGCCTATTATGGTAAAAGCCCCCTGAACCCAGAGACCCTCCGTATATGTGAAAAGTATACGGCAAAACTTGAAATGCTTTCTGGAGAAAGAATCGCGAAGGAAATCTTTCGCACCCTTAAAGCGCCAAATCCAGCGCCTATTTTTCAGCTTATGTTGACCCACAAAATCCTAGATCATATTTTCAATCTGCGCCCTGATACGACGCTATTAGAATCTCTCTGCAAAATCGAAAGAAAACTTGTCCCCTCACAAGAGGATGCTTTACGGCGTTTTGCCTCTATAATTATGGACAGAAACAGCGCCAAGGCGGCTTCCGATCGATTAAAGCTCTCCAACCGGGACAAGAGGAGACTCTTTGCCATGTCCTCTCCTTACCATGACTATCCCGAAAATTTTGATCCCAAACAGGAAAGATACTTTATGTATCAAGTTAGTGCTCAATACTATCAAGATCTCATGATTCTCCACGCCGCCACTGATGTGTTAGAAAGGAAAAAATCTCTAAAGGATGCCATTGCCCTTTGTCAAAAACGCCTTGATGCCTCTCAGAAATGGGAAACAGAGCTTGTATTTCCCCTCAAAGGGCAGGACCTCCTTGACGCGGGCATGAAACCTGGCCCTAAAATCAAAAGAGTCCTAAATCTCCTTGAAGAGTATTGGCAAGAACACGATTTCAAGCCAAGTAAACAAGAATGTTTGGAGCATTTTAAGAAGATGAGTGTAGAAAGTTAACGATATACTACTTCCTAAAATTCCTATTTTTGAAATCGAGAATCTAAAGTTAAACTGTCCTCAAAGGCGCCTGGACTGCATATCTTTGTTTCCTAGCTGGCATAACCTGCTCGATGTGTGAAAAGCCATATTTCAGCCATGGTTAGGATTTTTTGCAAAAAAAAGCCGGGTAATAAAACCCGGCTAAGTTTACAGGGAGGCTATTACGTCTGGGAGACGTAACGGGCTATTTAAAGCCCTACCAGACTTTGCGTCTGGATATTGATATATATGACATACTATATCGATATAGTCAACATAAAAATCGGGACATCAGGTTATGCATTTTTTATATATCTAGATAGCTTTTCATTAAAAACTTAAAAAGCCTTTGAACACACTGAGAATATTGTATAGAGTCATTCCCTCGTAGATTTAAAAAAAACCGGGCACAAGGCCCGGTCGAAGTTTTACAGGGAGGCTTTACGTCTGGGAGACGTAAAGGGCTACTTAAAGCCCGTCGAACTCGTAAGCTCGACATAAATTTACTCTAAGCAAAATTCCGTCCTATTTCTACTATAATTTAGCCATATGAGGTTTGCGTTTTGCGCATAGCTTATTTGGCAAGTCATCTTAGATTTAAGTCTTTGATAGAAAATGACAATATTATCTATGCAAAAAAACGAGCACGAAATCGGTCTAGATCTAACTGGAAGGCTTTATCTCTGGGAGACCTATGGGGCCCATTAAAGCCTCTCGAACAATGCTCGGAATTAGTTGATTTTAGGGCATATTATATCAAAAATGGCAAAGGTAGTTCCACAAACTTTAATCCCAGGCTTTCGTAGTGCACTGATAGCCTAAGAGGACTGAGTTTGGTTAAATACCGATAAAACAAAGCAAAATTCTCTTGCCTTCTCTTGAAGGCTCTTAAATCTGCCCGAAAAACCCCCGTGGCCACTTTCCATATTCGTATCCAATAAAACCAGATTTCCGCTTGTATTCTGTTCTCTAAGCTTTGCTACCCACTTGGAAGGCTCCCAGTAAGTGACTCTAGGATCATTAAGTCCCGATAATGCCAGTATATTTGGGTATCCCTTAGGCTGGATATTGTCATAGGGTGAATAGGAGAGCATATACTCAAAGTAATTTTTCTTGTTCGGATTCCCCCATTCGTCATACTCAAGAGTCGTAAGGGGAAGGGTGTCGTCAAGCATTGTATTAACCATATCAACAAAGGGAACGCCCGCTATGGCTGCTTTAAACAATTCCGGCCTCATATTAAGGGTCGCCCCAATAAGCAAGCCTCCAGCGCTTCTCCCAGCAATAGCGATATTTCCTTTGGCCGTATACTTTTCCTTAATAAGATGTTCCGCCGTGGCGATGAAATCATAAAAAGTATTTTTTTTCTTTAAAAACTTTCCATCTTCATACCATTGCCTTCCCAATTCGGATCCGCCCCTGATATGGGCAACGGCATATATGAATCCCCGATCAATGAGGCTAAAAATATCACTTTCAAACCAATCAGATAGGGTTATGCCATAGGATCCATAGCCATATAGATAGCACGGAGCCGTTCCATCTCGTTTCGTTCCCTTGCGATATAGAAGAGAAACGGGCACCTTGACCCCATCATGACTTGTCACAAAAATGTGCTCACTTACGTAATGATCAGACGAAAACGTAGGAATTACCTTTCTTTTCAAGGACTCAAGCTTTCTCTGTTCCACGTGATACGCATATGTCGTGGGCGGTGTCAAAAGCGATGAATAGGAAATCCGATACACGCACGACTCATAAGTTGGATTAATGTCCGGCCCAACTGCATATGAGGAATCCGGAAATTGGACGTAATGCTCTTTGCCATTGCCAAACTCAATAACCCTCACCCTTGGAATTCCCTTTTGTCGTTCAAAGACAATCAGATACTCTTTGAATACATCCAAACCCCTTAGATAAACCTCACGAGACTCTCGTAAAAACTCTTCCCAATCTCCCTCATGCAAATTTTTAATGGGAACCTTCATCACTTTAAAATTCAACGCATTTTCATTGGTTAAGATATAAAAATAGTCACCCCAATGATAAATACTGTACTCGACACCCTGACTCCTTTTTTTAACCGTTTGAAGAGTCGGTGATACTTCCTGAGTTTCAAAAAAAGAAATTTCGCTAGTGATTGCCCCATGCAACTCTAGAAAAATGAATCTTTCGCTCCTTGATTTGGAGAGACCCAGGAAAAACTCTTCATCCTTTTCTTGATAGATAAGGGCATCTGAATCAACATTCCCCCCAAGAACATGCTGGAAAGCACAATCCGGACGATGGAGTTCATTTAACTTGGTATAGTAAACAATTTCGTCCGATACCCATTCAAATGAAGTAGAGGCATCTCTAATCACATCGGTCAAATCCTCGCCAGACTCTAAATCCTTGAAATATATAGTATAATGCTCATCTCCCGAGGTATCTAAAGAATAGGCTAAAATTCTGTGGTTCGGACTCATCTCAAACACGCCTACTTTTACATATTCGTGCTTTTTCCCTATTGTATTAACATCCAAGAGTATCTCTTCCTGTGCCTCTAGAGAGCCTCTCTTGCGGCAATAAATTGTATACTCTTTTCCCGCCTCTTGACGCGTATAATAAAAATAGTCCCCCCACTTAAAGGGTGCCGATTCATCATCTTCCTTGATACGGCCCTTCATTTCCTGGAAAAGCTTTTTTTCTAGTTCTTTATGAGAACTTAAAACTTCCTCAGTATAGTCATTTTCCTTTTTCAAATGTTCGATGACCTCTGGATTATCCCTGTTTCTGAACCAGAAATAATCATCTAAGAGTTTGTGTTCATGTATCTTTGTCTCATGAGGTTCCTTCCTCATCACAGGAGGTTGTAGCATTTTCTTGAAAGTCATGTATTTTGTCCGCGTCAGATTTCAGATATAGAATCCTACCAACGCTAGCCTAAAAGGTACAGATCAAAAAAGAGTCTCTAACTGCGTCCACGCCGAATTCTCTCTTGATGAACATGATGTCGATTCTCATTGTCGTTTGAACGTGTTTCCCTAATTTCAGTACTTCTAAGAAATTCTATGTCTTCATCTGTAAACAGCAATTCCTTTTTCGCCTTGCGATTTTCTTTCCTTATTTTCGACATTTTCTTGAGTTGACCCTGAATCAACTTACGTTTTTTAGAAACTGCGCTTTTGAAAATCTGCTTTTGCTGAGCAATTTTTTTCCTCTCCATATTTTTTCTTTTTGCTATATGTTTTTTATCTGCTTTCAACTTCGATGAAATCTTTTGCCTCATAATTTTCTTTTGATTCGCTAGCTTTTTTGCTGCAGCCTTCTTGTTCTTTGCAAGTCGAACTTTGTCTGTCTTTTTCTCCTTGGCAAGCTGCCTACTCGCCTTCTTGGCCTCCCGCGCTATCCGTTTTTTATCTGCTTTCTGCTCCCTGGAAAGCTTTCTTTCGTCAGCTTTCTCTGTCGCTATCCGTTTTTCATCAGCTCTGGTCTTCTTAGCTAGTTTTTTTGCTGCTGCTTTTTCTTTGGCTATGCGCTTTTCCTCAACCTTTTTCTCTTGGGCAAGTTTTCTTGCCGCTGCTTTTTCTCTCGCTATACGATTTTTTTCTGCCTTTTTCTCTTGGGCCAATTTTCTCGCTGCCGCTTTTTTCTCCTTAGCTATGCGATTTTTTTCCGCCTTCTTCTCCTGAGCAAGCTTTCTAGCCGCCGCTTTCTTCTCCTTGGCTAGGCGCTGTTCTTCTGCTTTTTTCTCTCTAGAAAGTTTTCTGGCTTCCTCCCTCTTTTCCTTGGCTATGCGCTGTTCTTCTACCTTTATCTGTTTAGCCAGTTTTCTTTCAGCTTCTTTTGCCTCTCTTGCTAAGCGCTTTTCCGCCGCTTTCTCCTTGGAAATTTTCTTTTCTAATTCTCTTTTCACTTCTACTAAACGATTTTCTTCAGCACGTTTCTCCTGAGCAAGCTTCTGCGATGCTTCATCTTTTTCTTGAGCCAAACGGTCGACTTCTGCTTGCTCTCTAGCAAGTTTCTCCTCTGCCTCTTTCTTCTGTCTGGACAGACTCTCTATTTTTTCTTGTTCCTGGGCAAGCTTCTCCTGAGCTTTTTCCTGCTCTTCAGCAAGTTTATCAGTTTCGCTTTTATCTGTATCACTCTCATCCTTCTTCTTTTCAACAATCTGCTTTTCAGTTGCTTTCCCGGAAACGAGCCCAGAAGGCTGAATGCTAATTTTCTGCCCTTTTTCCTCAAATGTTTCATTTCTTCGAGAATAGCTTGTCACATTCTTCAATTTTTCTTTTTCTTTCAGTGAGTCCCACGCACTTTCCGAAATATAGGTGACGGCAGCATCCAACTCACCAGCATCCAAATCTCCTGCATTTCCGATATAACGGATTTGCTTTACGCCTTGAGCTATAAAGGGTCTTATTTGCCCTTTGTTACCGGGGTTCTGCAAACTGCCAATTCCTGGAACTTTCTTTTGAGAGTGTACATAAGCAGTCTTCTCGTTAATCCCTGTTTCAGCAACAGAAACATGAGACAAAAACAGGACAATGCCTAAGCATAGTCCCAAACTGACCAACCACCTATAAATGCTCATCTCCCCGCCCCTAAATTGTTCATACTCTCCTATTGTATCAGAATTCAAAATGAAAATGAAAATATATATGTTTTTTTCTTGCTAAATATTTTTAAAGAATATATTCTGAGGAGCTTTATTATTTAGAGGCTAAAATGATCCGATAATCTTTCTGTCACTCTGGCTATCACTTTGATGAGGCCATTTTGATCTTCTAAAAAAACATTGATTAAATTCGATGCTGGGGATTTTTGTCTCAAAATTCTACAACTTTTTATTTGGAAACGACACAATGCTACCGAAGAAACTATCTTCTTTCTTATGGCACTTTATTAAACGCCAAAGGATTGGTTTTGCAGCCATGGCTCTTTTGGCCCCAGTTTGGGGATTGGAACAAACGATCTATTCTTATGTCTTAAAGACAATAGTAGATACGCTTTCACAGTTTTCTGGCCCCAAGGAGTCCGTTTTCGCTTCCCTGAGCGCTCCCCTTTGGCTTGGTTTTACAACCTACATAACCCTGGAACTGTGTTTTAGATCTTACGGCTTCATTACAACTTATGTGATTCCCAAGTTCAGAAAATCCATTCGGAAAGAAATGTTTACGTATGTAGAGCAACACTCTCATCGTTACTTTTCTGATACGTTTGCTGGAAGCATCTCCAACAAGATAAATGACATGACCCGCAGCAGTGGACTCATTATTAAAGACATACTGGAAGTTTTTGCCCCAATTCTCCTCGCCACCGCATTTTCCATTGCATTGCTCATTCCTATTAGCCTGTGGCTTGCGAGTATTTTAGCAATCTGGTTTTCTATACATCTTGGGGTTTGTTATTTCTTTTCAAGAAAATGTGCCTCCTATTCAAAAGTACATTCTGAGTCTCAGAGCACCCTGCAAGGAAAGATAGTAGACAGCATTTCTAATATTCTAAATGTACGTCTGTTTTCACATCATCCTTTTGAAGGGCGCTACTTAAATAACTTCTTAACTGACGAAGCACAGAAACTTCATCGAGAGATGCAATTTATGGAGAAAGTAAAGCTCCTGCTCGGCATCCTAAGTCTTATAGAATATGCAGCCATCATTTCTACCACTATATATTTGTGGCAAATTGATGCCATTACCATTGGCGATTTCATTCTGATTATTGGAATCACCCAGAATATTCTTCACTTAGCCTGGTATATGGGATTGGAATTTCCTTACTTTTTCCAGGAGCTTGGTGTCGCTACCCAAGCCTTGTCTATTATTACCCCTCCCCATGAAATACTAGATGCGCGAGGTGCCCCAGACTTAAATATGACCTCAGGCAAAATAAAGTTTGATCAAGTCACATTTTCATACAGTCCTAAACTCACCCTCTTTAAAGACCTGTCGCTTACAATTGGAGACGGGGAAAAAATTGGGCTTGTGGGATTTTCTGGCAGCGGGAAGAGTACATTTGTAAATCTTATGCTTAGAAATTTTGACATCGATTCTGGTAGCATCCTTATTAATGGCCAAAATATTGCAAAAGTGACTCAATCCTCTCTCAGAGCACAAATCGCAATGATTCCGCAAGATTCATTACTCTTTCATCGATCCTTGTGGGAGAATATTCGCTATGGGAAACTGAGTGCAACTGATCAAGATGTCATCGCTGCTGCTAAGCAGGCACATTGTCATGAGTTTATCCTGGAAATGCCCGAACAGTACGATTCGCTTGTGGGTGAGCGTGGCATTAAGTTATCTGGGGGGCAGCGCCAACGGATTGCTATTGCTCGAGCTATTTTAAAGGATGCTCCTATTCTTATTTTGGATGAGGCTACCTCAGCATTGGACACGATCGTAGAGCGTAAAATCCAAGAAAGCTTGGAAAGTCTTATGGAAAATCGTACCACAATCGTTATTGCCCACAGACTTTCGACTCTTTTGGGGATGGATCGCATCTTTGTTTTTGATCAAGGGCAGATCATTCAAGAAGGGACCCATGGAGAATTAATAGACCGTGAAGGACTCTACAAACAGCTCTGGGAAATGCAAATCTCAGGCCAACGACTGAACGATCAAGTGGTTGCTTGATCGCAATTCATACCCAATCAAGCTCTTTTGATCACCAGCATCAAAGAGGGAATAAATATGGCAAACGTCGCAACCATAGAAGCCCACACATACCATGCACTCCCGAAGCTTGAGATCCCATAACCAATAATAAGCGGTGCTAGAACTGCTCCAAACTTCCCAAGCATCCCATAGCCTGCCATAATTTCCGGAAGATCATCGGCAGACGCCTTCTGGCTTAAATACGCAAGTCCAAGGGTAAAACATGTACGTATGCATCCTCCCCATACAAATGACAAAACCCATACACTCCAGTGATACTCCATCAGGAATAGAAGCAAAACCAGGACTCCTAATAAGGAGGCTATTGTGAGAGATTTTATCATTCCTATTTTGTCACCCAAGATCCCAAAAAATAGCGGCATGAAAGTAGCCCCAATAAAGGCTAAACTAAAAACGACGGAGGCTTCCCCCTGTGAAAACCGGTAAAAATGCTCAATAAAAATGACGAAGAAGTTTCTAAACCCGCCTTGATCCAAGCCAATTCCACATGAGATCATGGCAATAAAGGGAAAAAGAAATAGGATTCCAAAAACACTTTTTTTCTCAATTTTTAATGTTCTATCCCTTTTGCCACGAATATCCACAATCAGATACCTGGAAAGAAATATTGAGACTAAAAGTATTAAACATCCCAAGCCAATAGCATATAAAGTGCCCTTTCCCACTAAGTCCACCCCTGCAGCACCTAATGATGCCCCTCCTGCTGCAAAGACGCTGGACAATGCGAAGGCTCTCCCTTTTGCTGTTTTATCCACTATAAAAGCAATGAGAAGATTTGCTCCATTGACTAGGTAAGCACTGCTTACACCCAAAAAAATCCAAACAGCAAAGGAAACCTACGGGAACGTTGAGAAAAGGAAAGAGCAGAAACGAGACAATCATCAGCAAGAGTGAGACCAGAAATATCAGCTTAATATGAATATTTCTAAATGTTCTAGGAACAAAGTAGGAAGCAATAACGAAAGAAAGCCATAAAGTCGCAGCATCTATTCCTATAAAAAGCGAACTAAACCCATGACTTTCAAAATCAAACGTCACAAACGTAATTGAAAAAAAAGTGGCCATAAAAGCCAAACCATAAATAAGGCAAACGATGAGAAAAACTTTCTTTTCAATTACCCCTTTTAGCACATTCTCATATAGTGACATTTTTCCTCCAAGCCGTATCTTGGTTTTCCAACCTTTTTTCTCTGGGAATTATAAAGAAAAATATCCGACCGAGATAGCCCTTTCGAAAAACGTCAAAATATTAGAATAAGATTAAAAAAACTTGGCTCATCTTGAAACTATTTAAATCTAATATTCAGTGAGTTGTATCCGACGAAAGAAAAAAAATTCACAAAGAATCAATAATAACTACTTGTATAAAAAAAATATTTCTATTTTTCAAAACAGTTTTATGAATGAATTGGTATAATGTTACTGTGGAAGTGTTTATTTGAAAAAGAAAGCATTGCCTTTGGGGGAAGAAGATGACTGATTCCAATCATATTTTTCAGAACTATCATCTGACAACGGTTGAGATCACCTACTATTTACCAGATCATCCTTCCGTATTACAAACTTTTCTCTGGCAAGCGTACGATCAAGCGCCTACCTTTCCTCGGCTTAAAAATTTTCTAGACTACTGGTCCCATTCCATCGATGGGAAACTTCATTCTATCTCCCTGGCACACTTGCAGAGGATCGACTCCCGCGGCGCAAGGCACGTGGATTACTTGGATACACTCCATTAGAAGCCGACACATTTCATCAGAAATGTGCTCTGCCTAGAAGACACGCAACAAAAATCTCTCAGAGGAAACCTCCCCTCACACAAAACTGTCTCCGTATCCTTTAATGAACGAGCCAAAGGAGCAGGACTCAGAGGAGTTCTAAAAAGAAACAGGATTCAGAAGAATACTAGGTACGTTAGGCAGCCTCTTCCTTGAGAGCCTTGGGCTTGATAACCTTTGTAGACGCCACTTCTTCAATACTCTTATCGAGATCAGACTCCGCTCCAGTACCTCCCTCACGAGATATGTATGGAATGATATCTTTCAGATCAATAAAGTTATCTGCCTGCCTACGCAATTCATCAGAAATCATTGGTGGACTTGTCCGAATGGTACTTACAACAGTGGTTCGAACGCCTTTTTTCTGGGCAGCTTCTAGAACACACCTAAAATCTCCATCTCCGGAAAATAAAACAGCATGATCAATACGATCTGAAAGCTCCATCATATCGATTGCGAGCTCTATATCTGTATTCCCTTTCACGCGGCGCCTTCCTGCTGAGTCTGTAAACTCCTTGAGTGGCTTTGTCACCATGGTATATCCATTATAATCAAGCCAGTCCACAAGGGGACGAATTGGTGAGTATTCTTGATCATCAATTAGAGCTGTATAATAGAAGGCTCTGACCAATAACCCCTTCTCGGCGAAGAATGATAACAACTTCTTATAGTCGATATCAAACTCCAAAACTTTTGCAGCTGTGTGTAGATTCGGCCCGTCAATAAAAAGAGCGAGGCGTTCCTGCTTATAAAAAATCATATTTTTGACCTCTCAAGTACATGTAATTTCTTACATAAATTTTCTAAATTAACAAAATGTAGTAGTCATTATATCACCACCACCCCCTGTGTTTTGAGGATTTTTCCCCTACCATGAAGCAAATTCTTGCGTTCTTGGATCAACCCCACTATAGTCACAAATTATCAACCGTCAATGAGGATTTTTTTAAATGGCACGCGTTACCGTCGAAGATTGTGTTGTTCTAGTACCAAACAGATTTGATTTAGTCTTGCTCGCAGCCCAGAGAACAAGGGAAATTGCAGGAGGATCTCCTTTAACAGTAGATCGTGACAATGATAAAAATCCGGTTGTATCTTTGCGAGAAATTGCAGATAAAACCGTCCCATTGGAAAAATTGGATGAGGGATTGATCAAGTCTTTGCAGAAACATGTAGAGCCCGATATTATCGACGAAGATGTCGAAGAAGAAATTGCAGCAACTCAAGACTGGGTGAAAAATCCTGAGAGTTCTACAATGTCAGAAGAAATTTCAGAAGATGAGCTTTCTATTGAAAGTGATACACAGCTAGCGGCTCAATCGGAGGAAGCTCAGGCATCTACTTCGGAAGAAGAAACAGGCGTCACCTTAGAAACTGAAGACACTACCATTGAAAAAGAAGAAGAACTCGCTCATGATGAACCTATGGAGAAAGTTAAAGCAGAGTAGCTCTTTCAGATATAGGTTGTATTTATAGGTGCACTGCTTTTAACATGTGAAAAGGGGTGCCCCAAAGCGGATGAATCAGCAAACTGAATTGATCGAGAAAGTAAGGTCCTATGATCCAAATGTAGATGAGGATCTGATTCGGCGTGCGTACGATTTTGCTCAAAAAGTCCACGGAACTCAAAAGCGCGATTCCGGAGAGAATTATTTTTCACATCCCTTAGAAGTTGCAAATATCCTTACTAGATGGAAATTGGACGCAGCCACAATCGCCACAGCACTACTCCATGACACTATTGAAGACACTGTCGCCACGTTCAGCGAGATAGAAGCTCTATTTGGAAAGGAGGTCGCCTATCTTGTGGACGGCGTGACAAAACTGTCTCGAATAGAATTGCAATCTGATAAGACAAAACAGGCCGAAAATTTTAGAAAGCTTGTGCTTGCAATGTCCAAGGACATTCGCGTCCTCCTCGTAAAACTTGCAGATCGCCTCCATAATATGAGGACCTTGCATCACAGAAAATCGGAAGCAAAAAGAAAACGCACGTCTCTTGAAACAATGGAAATATATGCTCCCCTTGCAGAACGCATCGGAATGCATGAGATGAAGAATGAACTGGAAGATCTAGCTTTTGCCGAATTAAATCCAGAAGGCCGAGCCTCCATTTTAAGCAGATTCGAATTTCTGAGGAAAATCGGGGAAGATATCGTCGGAACTATTCTCCAGGGACTACAAGATGCCTTGATAAAGGGAGGCATTCACGCATCCATATCCGGTAGAGAAAAAACAACCTATTCCATCTGGCGTAAAATGCAGCGCAAGAATGTGGAGTTTGAGCAGCTTTCAGACGTCATGGCCTTTCGGATTGTTTTAGATACGATCCCTGAATGTTACCAAGCACTGGGCATCATCCATAGTACTTACCTCGTTGTTCCAGCTCGATTCAAAGATTATATCAGCACTCCAAAGCCCAATGGCTACCGTTCCTTACATACCACCGTAATTGTTCCGGACAACCAACGTATTGAGATTCAAATTCGCACCTACGAGATGCACGAAGTAGCAGAGTTGGGTGTGGCAGCACACTGGCAATACAAACAAGAAGTAACCGACACAAAAACAGGAGGCCAGTACAGGTGGCTAAGGGGCCTATTGGATATATTGGAAAGTGCTTCTGGTCCCGAAGAATTTCTTGAACACACAAAGCTAGAAATGTTTCAGGATCAGGTCTTTTGCTTTACCCCTCAGGGAGATCTGATTACCCTTCCCAAAGGAGCAACGCCAGTCGACTTTGCCTACGCGGTGCACTCAGAGATCGGAAATACTTGCACCAGTGTTAAGATCAACGGTCGACTTATGCCTCTCCGAACAGAGCTTACCAATGGCGATCAGGTAGAAATTATCACCTCCAAGAATCACATCCCCTCTCCTACGTGGGAACGTTTTGTGGTCACAGGAAAAGCCCGCGCTCACATTCGACGATTTATCCGAGCCAAACAAAAAGTTCAATACTTCGACCTAGGTCGTGCTCTATTACATAAAACTTTTAAAGATTTCGGAATTAGCTTTTCAGACAAAATGCTAGAAAAGGCCCCTGAAGCCCTTAATCTAGAATCTGTAGAAGAATTGTTGATTCAAGTAGGAGAAGGCCAGCTATCCAGCAGTGAAGTTATCCATGTTATCTTCCCAGAGAAAAAACTCAAAGAAATGCACACTGAAACAGAAAATACCGTGCCCGTTTCACAAGCAGACACCTCAATTCCCATAAAGGGACTACTTCCAGGCATGGCACTTCACTACGCTTCTTGTTGTCACCCCATTCCTGGAGACCGCATCGTTGGCATCGCAACAACCGGAAGCGGTGTAACAATTCATACGACCGACTGTGAAACCTTGGAAAATTTTGAAGATGAGCCTGAGCGGTGGATTGATGTCGTCTGGAATGAAAATATGACTGCGGAAGAACCACACGCTGCCCGCGTAAAAGTGACGCTGATAAATGAAAGTGGTAGCCTAGGAAAACTTGCAACCGTTATAGGCAAAAATGGTTCTAACATTCTGAATCTTAAAATTGTCCAACGCAATACTGAATTCTTTGATTTGTTCTTGGATATAGAAGTGAAAGACCTGGCACATCTCACAAACATTATTGCGGCACTCAGAGCGATTGAGCTTGTAAACTCTGTGGAACGAGTTTAAAGAGGCCAAAAGGATTTTACATGTTTCAGACGAGAACGCCCAAAACCCTACTTGAAAAGGCAAAGGGTTATATTTGGCCTAAAATAGGTTGGAAGAGAGCAACAAAGTACGTGTGGTTACGAATCGTACGAACACAAGGCTCTCCCTATTTCGTTGCCGTGGGGCTTGCGACTGGAACAGCCATTTCCTTCACTCCTTTTTTAGGAGTGCAGATTATTGTTGCTCTTATTTTGACCCGGGCTGTGAGAGGCAGCATTACCACTGCCCTTTTGGGGACCCTGTTCGGCAATCCGTGGACATTTCCTTTTATTTGGGTCGCTACGTACAAAATGGGGCTATTATTTTTAGGGCGTCCCTCTGTTTTAGATGTGCAAAATCTGAATATGGCTATGCTGTGGGAAAATTCATGGAGTGTTTTCTTTCCCATGCTTATCGGCAGTATTCCGTGTACAATTGCAGCATGGATTTTGGTTTTCTTCGTAACACGCCACTACGTAAGGCACTTTCATTCCATAAAAAAAGAAAAACAACGCACCAAACAAAAAAGGGTTAATTCATGATATTAGGTATCGGAAGCGATCTTGTCGATATCGACAGAATTTCTAACTTACTTGAAAAGTATGAGGCTCCCTTTTTGAAAAGGGTCTTCACAAAAGACGAGCAAATCCTCTCTGAAAGAAGAAAAACCCGTGCGGCAAGCTATGGAAAACGCTTTGCGGCAAAAGAAGCCTGCGCAAAAGCCTTGGGAACAGGTTTTCGGAATGGACTGCAATGGACTGACATGGAAGTTGTTCGCACCAAGACAGGAAAACCCACCATACGCCTACATGGCATTGCAGAAGAGTTATTGGCAAAAAAAATTCCTGCAGGAAAAATCCCACAAATTGATGTAAGTTTGAGTGATGAGGGTTCTATTGCTCTTGCTTTTGTGGTTATATCGTGCCAGGAAAAGCTAATTGAAGACGTGAGGGAATTGTAAAAAGTATGACGACCGAAAATAAAAAGACCACTACACTTTGGGAAAATGTAAAAACGATACTCATTGCTATCCTTATAGCCGTTGCCATAAGGACATTCGCGTTTGAACCTTTTACTATTCCATCGGGCTCTATGATCCCTACCCTTCTTATTGGGGATTATCTTTTTGTCTCGAAATATTCTTACGGATATAGTCGATATTCTTTCCCATTTGGAATTGGCCCCTTCTCGGGACGTGTTTTCTTTGAACCTCCGAAAAGAGGAGAGGTCGCCGTCTTCAAATTTCCAAAGAACACTTCTGAAAACTGGATCAAACGTATCATTGGCCTTCCCGGAGATAAGATTCAAATCGTAAATAGCGTTTTAAATATTAATGGTGAACCCGTAAAATTAGAACGCATTGAAGATTTTATGCACGACACTGACTCCGGTGAAAAAGTCCCCGTTCCCCAGTACATTGAAACACTTCCCAATGGCGTTTCTCATCGAATCATCAAAGTACACGTAAAGGAAGAAGATAGTGAATGGGAAAATAGCCCTGAGTACATCATTCCTGAAGGTCACTACTTTATGATGGGAGATAATCGCGATGAGTCGGGAGACAGTCGGGTAAGATGGCGCCTTGGCGATGTTCCCATCGTTAATTTTGTCGGAAAAGCGGAAATTATCTTTTTCTCTACGGATGCAAAGTGGTGGCAAATATGGAAATGGCCCTCAGGCATCCGCACATCCAGACTCTTCGAAAAAATTGGCTAACGGAAGCGGAGAGATGGATCAGGGCCTTACTCAATCTGAGCGAAAAGAGCTCGAGAAAGATTTAGGTTACAAATTTAAGAACGTGCCCTTAATAACAACGGTATTGGTTCACCCAAGCGTCCTTAAAAAATCGACCTATTCAAATTTTGAAAGATGTGAGTTTTTGGGAGATAGAGTGTTGTCTCTAACAATTGCAGAGCTTCTTTATAAAGCTTTTCCAACCGATAGCGAGGGAGATCTTGCCCACCGCCTTGCTGAGTTGGTAAAAAGACTCACATTAGTCAACGTGGCCCAAGCATTTGGTCTTGGGCGTTATATCCATTGTGGGAATCAAGTGCTTGATGCAACCACCCCCTTCTCGAGAACAATCCTGGCAGACTCATGCGAGGCTCTTATTGGCGCATTGTTTCTAGACGGAGGCCTTGAGGCTGCACAAAATTTCATCAAGAAACAGTGGAAAGAGCATATAGCATCATCAGGAGAAGCACCTCCAAAGGATCCTAAATCTGCCCTTCAGGAATGGTTGCAGGGACGTGGCTTTTCTCTGCCAGAATACAAAGTACTTACTATTGAAGGCTCAGACCACATCCCCGAATTTCGTGTTGAAGCCATCGGGCCAAAAGAAACATCTGCCATTGGAAAAGGCCTTTCAAAAAGGGAAGCAGAACGGATTGCAGCTGAGAAACTTTTGGAAACACTGAAAGAGGCGCATGGAAAATAAACCTAAAAAATGTGCTTTCATTGCTCTTATAGGTCTTCCTAACTCTGGAAAGTCGACCCTTCTAAATCACATCTTGGGATCCAAGGTTTCCATCGTAACCCATAAGCCTCAGACAACCCGATTTCGCATTATGGGAATCAGCATCCTTCAGCAAACGCAGCTTGTTTTTATGGATACACCCGGTATTTTTGAACCAACAAAGCGCCTTGATCGCGCCATGGTCCACTCCGCTTGGACAACAGCTTTAGACGCAGACGAAATCGTCCTCTTGGTGGATTCACAAAAACCTATCTCGAACTTATTAATGAATGTCATAGAAAAAGTAGGCCAAGCTGGGAAAAAAGTGATTGTTGCTCTCAACAAAATTGACCTGGTTAAAAAGGAAGTTCTTTTAGAACTCTCACAAAAATTATACGCCACAGAAATGGTTGAAAAGGTCTTTATGATCTCCGCATTAAAAGGAAAAGGCACCGAGGATCTTTTATCTGAGCTTTCAGGTCTGGCGCCCAAAGGCCCCTGGCATTTCCCCGAGGATCAACTTTCCAGCTTGCCCGAACGCTTAATGGCTTCTGAAATAACCCGAGAAAAACTTTTTCTACATCTTCATCAAGAACTCCCCTATGCCCTTACCGTTGAAACGGAAACTTGGGAAGTTTTTGATAACGGCAACATAAAAATCAAGCAAACCATATATGTCGAGCGCGACTCCCAACGTGCCATCATCCTAGGGAAAAAGGGAACAAAGATTAAACAGGTGGGAGAGTTAGCCCGTCGAGAACTCGAGCATTTGTTGGACAAAAAAATCCATCTTTTTCTCTTCGTCAAAGTAGACAAGAAATGGCAAGATCGTCCTGATCATTATAGAGCGATGGGACTGGAATATGAGAGCCAATAAATGATTCGACTGGCAACTTTTAATATTGAAAATTTGAGTTTAGGAGGCAAAAACGAGCCTCCACTTTCCAATCGACTTGATATATTGCGACCCCAGTTGCAACGCCTACAGGCCGATATCCTGTGTCTCCAAGAAATTAACGCCTCCTCTAAAAAAGAGGGCCGTGGCTTAGAAGCTTTGGATCTTCTCCTACACGATACTGACTACCAAAACTATCACCGTACGGAAAGCCGGTCGACAAAGGGGCCTACTGACAAGCATAATTTAGTCATCTTGAGCCGTTTTCCATTTGAACAGAAGGAACAGTATCATAATGATTTAGTCTCTCCCCCACAATTTTCACCAACGAATACAGTGGGAAATGGCGAAGGCTCATCGGAAATCATTTGGGATCGTCCCTTTATTTATGGACGCATTCCCATTGAGAATGGAAAAACCCTCCACATTATCAATCTCCATTTAAGAGCGCCACGTGCCTCTCATATTGCAGGACAAAAAGTTAAAGCTTCTACATGGAAAACAGTGCCTGCCTGGGCAGAAGGTTATTTTATTTCCTCTATCAAGCGCGCAGGTCAAGCCCTTGAAGCCCGTCTCCTTATTGATAAAATACTCGATGAAGACACCCACGCCTTGATAGCCGTCTGTGGAGACTTTAACGCAGATGAATATGAAGTGCCAACGCGCCTTCTTCGTGCAGACGACTCAGATACGGGAAATGGCGAACTGGCTTATCGCTCACTTGTGGGCTTAGAACACTCTATTCCATCAGTACAACGATACTCAGTCATCCATCAAGGACGGCGACAAATGCTGGACCATATTTTAGTCACTCGCCCCCTTTTAGGACATTTTGATCATGTAGAAATTCATAATGAAAGCCTAGGAGATGAAATTTTTGGGGAACGAAACGTGTACGATTCCCCAGATTCTTATCATGCCCCCCTCTTGGGAAATTTCAACTTATAGAGACTGCATATGGACTGGCGCGATGAAGGCTTTATCCTTAGAACAACCAAACACGGAGAGACATCCCTACTTGTTAGCATTCTAACAAAAGACCATGGTCGCCACATGGGGATCACCCGGAAAAGTCGATCTTCCAAAATGTCCTCAGGTCTCCAGCTCGGGAATAGAACATCTGTTGAGTGGAAAGCCCGCCTTCCTGAACATCTAGGAACTTGGAAACTGGAAACCATTTCCAGTCCCTTCTCTGCCCTTATGGATCAGCCTGGTCCCTTAACAGCTTTAACTTCTGCCCTGTCTCTCTGTGACAGCGTCCTTCCAGAACGAGAATCCTTGCCATGCCTTTTTCAACAAATGTCTGAAGTCGTCTCCGCACTTTCTTCTCCCACTTGGCTCCAAGCCTATATCCGTTTCGAAGTTCATCTCTTGAAAGAGCTTGGCTTTTCACTCGATTTAGAAAAATGCGCTGTCACAAAAGAAGTGGAAAATCTTACATATGTTTCTCCCAAAACAGGGTGCGCTGTCACAAAAGAAACCGGAGAACCTTATAAGGATCGCCTCTTTCCCCTACCCGCCTTCTTGGGGCCCGCATACAATGACTCAAAAGAAATATCAGACACCGAATATGTCCAAGGATTGCAGCTGACAGGGTATTTCTTGGAAAAGTGTGTGCTTAGCACCAAGGATCTCTCGCTGCCGTCGTCTCGTCACCGATTAATGGGCTACGTTAGATAAAGCAATTTGCTGGGATTCCCTTTTTTAGTCTGCTTTAAAGATCGGTTCTTCGATGGTTATGGCATCTTTCGGAACAGGATCTGCACTGATGGGATCAGATGGAACGGGATTGGCACTGATGGGATCAGATGGAACAAGATCGGCTGCAATTGCATCCTTCGGAACTTGGGAAGTTGGAACAGGATCAGCCTGGACTTTCTCTACTTTAACTGGGTCTGACGCAATGGTATCTATTTCAAAATCACCAAAAGCATTGAGCGTGCTAAACACAACCAATGGGCAAACCAACAGCAAAAACCTTCGAAAAAATTTCATCCCCTGAACTCCCCCTTATTTTTGTATTTTATCAAATCTTGCCACAGATTTATATTGAATTAATTCAGATCAAGCGTACCCCCCGAAGAAAGAATGAAAAATTTTGGGAAGAATAGGTTGAAAACACCTGGTTCCTTCTGCTACTGCTGGTGTTTGTGGTTTGTTTCAAGGAATTTACGCCTCAATGTCAACAAAGACTGACTCATCTCAAATTCGTGACGTCCCCTTAATGGATGCGTTGGGAGATCGATATCTTTCATACGCTCTCTCCACCATTATGTCGCGAAGTCTACCCGATGTACGAGATGGCCTAAAGCCAGTTCATCGCCGACTTTTGTATGCCATGCAACAGCTCCGCCTCAAACCACAAAGCAAATATAAAAAGTCTGCCCGTGTTGTGGGTGATGTTATTGGTAAATTTCATCCTCATGGAGAAGGATCCATTTATGATGCCCTAGTGCGTCTAGCCCAGGAATTTGCAGCACGATACCCCCTTATCGACGGCCAAGGCAACTTTGGAAATATTGATGGGGACAACGCCGCTGCCATGCGATATACAGAAGCCCGTCTGACAGATGTGGCCGAAGCCATCCTGGCGGGTATCGATGAAGATGCCGTCGACTTTCGAGATACCTACGATGGAGAAGGCGGAGAGCCTATGGTCCTCCCGGGGCGTTTCCCCAATCTATTAGCCAATGGATCCGCAGGAATTGCCGTTGGCATGGCCACAAGCATCCCTCCCCACAATTTGGAAGAAATATGTGATGCTCTCCTATATCTTTTGTCCCACAAAACCTCAACCGTTGCAGACCTGGTTAAGTTTATTCAAGGGCCAGACCTTCCAACTGGTGGAAAGTTGGTTGAATCTCCTGAAAATATTTTAAAAGCCTATGAAACAGGCAGAGGAAGTTTTCGGCTGCGCGCTACTTGGGAAGTAGAATCTCTCAAAGGCGGCCAGTATGAAATCGTCATCTCCGAAATTCCTTATCAGGTTCAGAAATCTAAACTCATCGAAAGAATCGCCGATCTCTTAGCCGCCAAAAAGTTGGCCTTTCTAGCTGATGTTCGAGACGAGTCTACGGAAGATGTTCGCCTCATATTGGTTCCAAAGAGCCGAAGCGTTGATCCGGCCTTTCTAATGGAGACTCTATTCAAGCAAACCGACCTAGAGACTCGTATTAGCCTGAATATGAACGTATTGGACAAAGGAAGTGTCCCCAAAGTCATGGATCTCAGAGAGGTTCTGCAAGCCTTTCTTGATCATCGCCAAGATATTTTGTGTCGTTCCTCCCGCTATCGATTGGCAAAAATTGAAAATCGATTGGAAATCCTGAAGGGCTTTTTGACAGTCTATCTCAACTTAGATGAAGTTATCCGTATTATCCGATACGAAGATGAACCCAAAACCATCATGATGGAAAAATGGAGCCTCTCAGATCTTCAAGCCGAGGCTATCCTTAATATGCGTTTGCGGTCCTTGAAAAAATTAGAAGAAATTGAAATCCGCAAAGAACACGATGACTTAATAAAGCGAGGAGATGAGCTTAAGGCACTCTTGGCCGATGAGTCCCTCCAGAAAAAAGCCATGCGTACCGAAATTCGCGGTGTTAAAAAGGACTTTGGGCAAGGAACGCCCATCGGGAAACGCCGCACGGTGATGGGGGAACCGCCGAAGGATCTAGATATCCCCATCGAAGCCTTTGTGGAAAAGGAACCTGTAACCGTCGTTTGTTCAAAGATGGGCTGGATTCGGGCTATCAAAGGCCATCTTTCCCCTGCCGAAGTGCAAAACATCAAATACAAAGACGGAGATAAAACGCGTTTCGTCCTGCCAGCACAAACGACAGATAAACTCCTTGTCTATGGATCAAATGGTCGCTTTTATACTCTCTCCATAGATAAGCTTCCAGGCGGCCGGGGACACGGCGAGCCCATTCGACTTATGATAGAAATTGAAAAAGATGACGATGTTGTCTCAATGCTATTATCTACCCCCAAGGAACAAAACCGAGAATTCCTGTTGGCTTCTTCAGATGGGCGCGGATTCATTGTGCCAGAAAGCGAACTCCTGTCCAATAAGAAGGCTGGAAAGCAAGTTCTGACGCTAGGAGGCAAGTCCAAAGCACACGTATGTGCGATCGTTCAAGGCGACCATATTGCCGTCGTTGGCTCAAACCGCCGGCTTTTGATTTTTAAACTGGATGAATTGCCCAAAATGGCCCGTGGCCGCGGCGTAATCCTTCAGAAATACCATGGAGCGGAACTCTCCGATGCCATTACTTTCAATCCTGAGACGGGCTTAAAGTGGAAACTGGGCGACCGGGAACGAACTGAAACCGATCTTAGGATCTGGATCTCCAAGCGTGCTACAACTGGGCGCTTGCCCCCAACTGGCTTTCCTAAAGGAAATAAGTTCAGTTGAGCCACGGGTTATGGTCTGTGACTACTGGATAGCGTTAAGCCTTTTCCACTCACTCCCCCGGCCTTTATACTTTTACGTACTTCGCTTCTTGTTCTTTAATACTCGATGAAAATAAGTAGCAATTTTTTCGGAAGCATTATTAGGTATCCCCAGTTTCTTTAACGGAGATTTTGGCCTATCTCTTATAGCTAATAGTCGTTTAGCCTCTTCGTAAAACTCATCTGGTGTCTCCACTTGGACGGCAACGCCCTTTTTAATGCTAAAGTTAGTGTAATCATCTTTTCTAGCAACGTATATCACCGGACGACCTTTATACAGGGCCTGCATTCCTACTGAAGACTTATGGCATACGACAAGTGACGCAAGCGTGCTCATGACCGATGTGGGTAAATTACTGACGTTCACCACAGAAATGTTGGACGCTTTTTCCTGATCAACCAATGTCTTTTCAAAAACCCCATCAACCCTAGGATGAGCAATCACAAAGGCACGAAGAGGTGCTAACTTTTTCATGCCACTTACAAAAGTTTTAAAACTTTCCGCATAGGTTTCATCGTACCCACCCGCAAAAACGACCACTTTATCATGGGCCATTAAGCCGAGTTGGGTTCTCAATGAAAAAGAGTTCACTTCAGAAAAAATCTGATCCCAATTCTCCAAACTTGGTTGTCCAACGACAATATGCTCGGAATTTTTTGTCTTCTGTAACTCTTTAAAACCTGGCAAAGAGCTCCTAGAGGGTACTAGATACGCATCTACCGTTTTTATTGCTTCAAAAAAAGGCTGAACGTAGTCTTTTCCCACCACTGAATCAAAATTGTCATAATAGGCGTAAACACGAGACCCCGTAGATTTAAAGAGATTGAGGACTTGTGCCTGTGCACTAGATGCCATTCCCGCAACAACTATTTTGGGAGTCACACTGCGCTTAACGCATTCCAGTTGGTTTTGAGACAATTTTTGATCTCTTGGAGAATCCACATCCAACGTGGGCGCATCTTCGCCACATTGTTTAGATACGTCCAGCATATGCGGATGCCCCTCAAAAGACGCTTTAGCCACCCCAAAAGCCAAAATTTTGTAAGTAATTTTACGACTTTCTAATTTTTCCAAGACGGGCGCTAACGCACTGGTGTCCCCCATATCCTTCAAACAGAAGAGAACATCTGTTTGATCCTGCGCATTGCTGTTTGATATAAATGTGAAAAGTACGAGTAAAACAACTCCGAATAATTTTTTCATAATGTGCCCCTGTATTATTTTAAATAAGTTATGAAAAACTTTATATAATGTTTAGATGTTACACAAGCGATTTTTTCCTTGTTTTCAGCCATTTTCTCCTGATTAGTGATTCGTTATTCATAGGACAAACGAAAAGCAAATTTGCTTTTGTAATTGCTATGTTTTTGCCAAAACTTTATTGGTTTAAAAAATCATGTTCTGAAAGGTTGGGTATTTCCCAATCACTTGGGTCATACAACTCTTTTAGTCTTTTTATCTCAGATGAGACCATCTTTGTATACAAACACCCGTCAAGAATTGATTTTCCAGCTGCACTGAAAAATTTTGTAAAATCTGAAATTAAATCAAGATTATTAATATATTCATTTATGATGCCGGTATTCTCCTGCTCAGTTGAAAAAGCCCAGATCGAGAGAGTGTCTTTTTCCTTTTTAAAAACAGATAGACCATTGCATAAATTATGACTGTCTAAGGCAGAAAAAACGTCCTCCTTGGACCCTGTGGGCTTTGGCCATAGCCAATAATTTATTTTCCCCTCTTCAGCTAACCACATATGCTCAACAATACTAATATCTAATTGTTGCCGATTCTCAAAATAATATTTCAACCATCCTTCATGGGAAGATACGTCTAGTTGTTCGCCAAATTTGTTGAAATTCGCGTAAATCAAATTTGTCGCCCCTATATATTTTAAAAAAGGTTTGCACAAAGCATCCAACTGCTCAACTACCCCCAACCCAGACTCCAAGGCAGAGTTTGAACGGTTTAACGTATCCATTTTTTATTCCCCAATTCTTTTTTAAATACACTGTTAAGATGATGATTTGATCATGGATTTTGTCACATTTCAATACATAAAAGTAGTCTACCAACTTTGATTCTAATCTTTATGGTGCAAAAAAATTCACTTCTTCTTTGCCATAGACTTCAGTTCATCATAGGCTCTAGCAAGAGTACAAAAGTCTTCGACGGAAAGGTTTTCAGCCCGTAGGGTTGGAGTTATATTCGCCTTTTCCAGGAGGATATCTGTCGGTACAGAAAGGGAGCCTAAACTGGAACGCAACATTTTGCGTCGCTGCATGAAGGCTGTTTTGACCACAAGATCCAATGTCGTCGGATCTGCCTCTGCCAAGGGCTTCACCCGAGGTTCAAGATGTAGAACTGTCGAATTTACCTTTGGAGAGGGTGTAAACGCCTCTTTAGGAACAGCCATAACCTGCTTTATATGGCATAGCCACTGTAATTTTATGGACAGCCTCCCATAAGTCTTCGTATGGGGTTTGGCCAGAATTCGATCGGCCACTTCCTTTTGAAACATTAGGATAAAGCCTTCAAACGCCTGTATGTTTTCGACCCACCTAAATAAAAGCTCTGTCGCAATGTTGTACGGAAGATTCGCAATTATGTAACGAGGAGATTGTCCGAGCTCCGAAACATTTAGGTCCAAGGCGTCTCCAACCAAAAGCTCTAGTCGATCTGGATACGCCTCTTTAAGCTCTTCTATAACCGGTACAAACCGAACATCCTTTTCAATGACAAAGACTCTCTCTGCAGGCGATTCCAGAAGAGCCCTCGTAAGGCCACCTGGCCCTGGCCCAATCTCAATGACGGTAGCATTCGCAGGGCAGTCAGCTGCCCTCACAATAGCCCGGGTTAAATTTAAGTCTAAAAGAAAGTTTTGCCCCAGAGCACGCCGTGCCTGGAGGCCATGCCGCTTAATAACTTCTCGAAGCGGTGGCAAAATTGGAGGAGACGCTTTCTCCCCCACGAATTAAATCCGAATATCGATGAAAGCAGAGCGCCTAAGATCACGCATGCTTCGACGAGAATAAGAATCTAAACGCTGTTCAGCAAGTTGTTGCTGTAGTGCCTCTCGCTCGGGCATGGCAACGGTTTTTTCCACCTCTTTGCGTGCACTCACAAATATGATTCCACCGCCATCAGAGGTCCTAATCATTGGGCTTGGCGTCCCTACGGGTAGTGACTCAACAATTCGACGCAATTCAGGATGAAGTTGTTCTGCCGTAACATCCTTTAATGTTTCTATACGGGCATCTATGGACTTTGCCGCCTTTTCCAACGTGACCACACTAGAAATCTTTGCCCGTACTCCCTCCACTTTGGCCAATTGTTCTTCAAGATATTCCTCGGAAACAGCCAAATAAATAGGAAGTGTCAACTGATGGACAGTTAGACGTACTTCTTTTTGTTTTCCACCCTCAGAAAAATCCTTCAAAAATAGGATGTAATAGCCCGTATTAGTCCTAATGGGATCAGACACCTCTCCCTTCTTCAGCTTGCTCGCAGCGGTTCCCAATTCAGATGCAAACTGCCCAGCCGATACCCAACCAATGTTTCCGCCATTTGCGGAAGAAGGTGATTTTGAGAATTGTTGCGCCAGGGCCGGGAAAGAAGCGCCCTTTTTAAGTTGTGAAACGAGCTCTCGCGCCTCATGCTTTACAGATCCAATATTCTTAGGATCATCAATTGGAAGAAAAATTTCCGATAGATGGTATCTCGCTTCCCCAAGGCTTGCTTCTAACTTCTCCACAACGGCATCAACATCTTCTTCCGTTATGTTCACATTGGGATAAAATGTATCTCGAACATACTTTATCCAAGCTATATTTGCTTGTACCTGCCCCTTTAAGATCTCTATACTTAGTTTTTTACTAGCTAGAAAGGCTAACAATTCCCCCTGCTTCATACCGTTATTGCGCTCAATTTCCGAAATAGCTCTATTCAATTCCTCATCAGAAACATTAACACCACGCTCGCTTGCTGCCTGTAACTGAAGTCGCTCATCAATTAGCATCTTTAGAACTTGAGGCGTTAAACTCTTAACTGTTTCAGAATTATTAGGCATATTCGATGATGAAATAATCAACCGAATCCGCTCTTTAAGATCAGAAAGCGTCACAATATCCTTATTAACCACTGCGGCAATTTTGCCCGTAACGCCCTTAGGGCTTCCGTCGGCCTTTGCATTTGCAAAGTTACTAAACGGGTTCACCACTAGGAATGTGGTTGAAATAAAACAAAGAACAGCAAATTTTTTGAACATATTTCGTCAACTCTCTTAAAAAAACACAAAGACATGATTGCATCATGCCAAGAATTCATTATAACTACCCAGTAGTCGTTCAATGGTATATAGGACGATATGAGCTAAAGCGCAACAAAGATATTTTATAGGCCTCAAAAAAATGCCTCTCACATCGAGATATATGTTTAATAATCTTATTCTCGTGACCCTGTTTTTAGCAGCCACGCTTATTGGAGCCGTATGGCTTATCCAATCAGTTCAGTTTGTGGAAATGGTGGTGAGAAACTTGGATCAAGATGCTCTCTTCACCCTTGGGAAGCTTTCTTTCCTTCTCCTCCCAGATCTTGTCTCTCTCATACTACCCATAGCTGTCTTCATTGCTGTCCTTCTTGTATATACAAAGTTTATTGCAGATCGAGAACTTCTCATTCTTAGAGGCCTTGGAATGAGTAACTGGGAATTGGCAAAACCTGTCATCCTCATGGGGACAATCGCCATGGTTCTCTTATATGCTATCAACATTTATTTCCTGCCAAAGTCATTCCAAACCCTCCGGGGCATGGAAAGCACCCTTAAAAATAGAGTCTCCATTTCCTTTCTGCAGGAAGGTGTTTTCAATGACTTTCCCGGGCTGACCCTTTTTATGAGAAAACGGGGGAAAAATGGGGAACTTAGCGGAATATTAGCCTATATTAATCGCGACAATAACCCACCCTACACCCTTACGGCAGAACAAGGCTCTTTTGTACGCACCCCTGAAGGGCCAAATATCATCATGAAAAATGGAAGCCGGCAAGAGTTTGACCCCAATACAGGAAAACTCTCGATTCTATATTTTGATCAAACAGTAGTTGCTTTGCAAAATAACAACAATACGCAACAAAGCCGTCTCCGAAAACCGTCGGAGTTATTCCTGCCCGAACTCTTCAGCTCCACTAAACTGGACGGAGACTCAACCTACCGGAAACGTCTTAGAGCGGAGGGTCATCAAAGGCTGTTGTCTCCTCTGTACCCCCTTGCATTTGCTCTTATGGGTGCCGTTCTGATCTTGTTGGGAAGTTTTTCACGACGTACAGATATCCGCCGACCTCTCTACGCAACATGTTGCGTCATCGTGATTCAAGCCCTCTGCCTAGTCTTTTTCAATTTGTCTGGTCGGTTTCCCATCTTCATTCCCTTTGCCTATGCCAGCGTTATATTGCCGATCCTAGTTTGCCTCTATCTCCTGTCGAAGGGATCTGATAAAACAGCGGAAACACCAAAGCGTCTAAAGAGGTAAAGATAACAGTGCAAATTCCTTTCACGTTTTCAAAATATATTATTCGTACCTTCTTAGGATGGTTTTTTATCGTCTTTGCGGCACTTGTCCTCATCATCACCTTATTCGATACAGTTGAGCTTTTCCGACGCGCAGCCAGCAAACCAGATGTTTCTGTCTTGATCATTATAAAGATGGTTGCCATGAAGCTTCCCTATATCACCCAACAGCTTATGCCATTCATTATCCTGTTTGCGTCTCTGTTCACTTTTCGAGCTTTCAACCGAAATCTTGAGTTTGTCGTTGCACGAGGATCCGGCATTTCCGCTTGGCAGTTTTTAGCGCCCATTTTCGCTTTAGTCGCCCTTTTTTCCATTCTGGACCTCGCCCTTTTGAATCCACTCACATCCGCCATGATGTCCCGATACGAAAAGTTTGATGCTCGTTATTTTAAGCGACAAAGCAACCCCCTTACTTTGTCCGATACAGGACTTTGGGTGAAAAACTCTGATCCTGATGGCTATCACATTATTCACGCAGATCGCGTACATCCTGATTCTGAAAAATTCTATAACGTAAGTGTTTTCAATTTTAACAATGCTGATGAATACAGGGGACGCATTGACACATCCGATGCGACCATTAAGGAAGATAAACTAAAGCTTGAGAACGTCTACGATTCTCCACGTCATGGAACAACGACCCAACAGGGAAAACGCACCCTAGAATCCAATATTAAAATGCGCGCCATTCAGGAAAGCTTTGCCTCTCCCTATACGCTCTCTTTTTGGGCTCTCCCTGGATTTATTCGTGTCATGGAAGCTTCGGGATTTTCGGGTCTCTCCCACAGACTTCATTGGAATGTCCTCCTCTCATATCCCGTCATCTTATGTATCATGATTTTGATTGCCGCCATCTTTACCCTCCGCTGGAAACGCAATCAAAGACTTACTTTTTCTATTGCAGGATCCGTTGGTTGTGGCTTCGTCTTTTACGTTTTTAACAGTGTTATGCATACGCTAGGACTCTCTTCCAAAGTGCCAATTTCTTTCTCTGTTTGGATTCCTATTGTATGTGTTGGGTTATCGAGTCTTATGTTTCTCCTACATCTCGAGGATAGTTAATGCGACTTTCTATACTGTTCTTTTCCATTGGAATTATAGGCATGGCTTCTCCTCTGGAAGCCCTTGCAAAATCCCTAGAAACGCCTTCCGTTCAAGAAACTGAAAAACCTATCCTGTTACGCGCCGACGATATTGCCTATGATGAAGAGATGGGCATCACCACGGCCAGAGGAAATGTGGAGTTTTCAGATGCAAAACAGGTTTTGCAAGCAGATGTCCTTTCCTATAATGAAAATACGAAAATTATCACCGCCACAGGAAATGTCAGCCTCACGGACCCTGAGGACAATATCATTTTTGCAGATCATATTGAGATAACCGAAGATTATAAAGATGGTATCATCGATGAATTCAGACGTCTCTCCAAACAAAATTATCGCCTAGCTGCTGCTTCTGGAAAGCGAACAGGTGGCGTTCGCACGGTCTTAGATCATGGCGTGTATTCGTCATGCGAGCTTTGCAAGACAGATCCAACCAATGCACCCTTATGGCAAATCAAAGCCATTAAGATAACCCGTGATGAAGAAGCAATGGACGTTGACTATGAGGATGCCTGGTTGGAATTCTATGGTGTGCCCGTATTTTATACCCCGTATTTGAGCCATCCCGATCCAAAAGTTACCCGTCGTAGTGGACTATTAGCGCCAGCGGTCGGTATTTCAACAAGCCTTGGTGCCTTTACGTCCATCCCCTATTATTTTGACATCTCGCCAGACCAAGATTTAACCCTAAAGCCTCTCATCACCACAAAGGGGGGTATTGTCTTTGCTGCTGAATACAGAAAGCTTTATGAGCACGGAAACTTTACATTTGACGGCAGCATTAATGAATCTCGGCCTGTTGGTGGCAATCAAACAGTCACTGTCACAAAGCCTCGCCGTATTCGCGGTCATGTTAAAACCGCTGGAGACTTTGACTTGTCGACCCAATGGCGAGGGGGCTTTGATATTAATCGAGCCAGTGACGCCACCTATATGAGACGCTACCGCATTCCAGAAAACACGTCTATCGTGCCTGACCATCTTACGAGTAATGCCTATGGAGAGGGCTTTTATGGCGAAAACTACGTCATAACGAAGGCATACGTATTCCAACCCCTTGCTGCTGATGTCTCCCAGAAAGAAACGCCCGTCGTTCTTCCCAGCGTTGCCCACAGCTTTACCGGACCCCAACGTTCCATGGGTGACCACTTTTTCGCAAGCAGTAACCTATTGGCCCTCACCCGGGAAAAAGGCACGAATATGCGTCGTCTTGCGGCCGAAGGAGGCTGGACAGTCCCCTATACATCCCCCTTTGGAGATACATATACCTTTACGGCGCTCCTCAGAAGCAGCCTGTATAACATTGACAATTTTGCCCCCACTTCCGGAGCACGCAAGATTAATACCACCACTGGACGTCTCTTTCCTCAAATGGGCCTAGACTGGAAATATCCCCTTATAAATGACAGTCCTTCCTTTCCGTTATTAATTGAGCCAAACGTTGGTTTTGTCGCTGGAACTGCCGGTGGAAATCCCATCAAAATTCCCAACGAAGACAGTCGTGACTTTGAGCTAGACGAAACCAATCTCTTCAGCATGGATCGCTTTTCTGGCTGGGATCGTATTGATAGTGGCCAACGGGCAAACTATGGTGTCAAGTTCCAAGCTTTTCCCGCCTTCTTGCATCATGCACACCTCTTTTTGGGCCAAAGCTACAGCTTCACCAGAAACAAGGCGATCCCTTTTTCAAGTGGTGTAGGTGAAGGCTTTTCTGACTACGTGGGCCGTTTAGAATTGGACCCCCATGAATACGTGCGATTCACCTATCGATTTATGTATAACCGGAAAGATTTCCGCGCCCGCCGCAATCAGCTTACCTTCCATGTGGGACCACCCGTATTCAACGTGCGCGGTGACTATTTGTTTATTGCAAAGCATGCCACTGACAGTGCCTTTAGCGGGAAAGAGCAAGTCATTGGAACTCTCAGTTCCCAGATCACAGACTTTTGGTCAGGATACTTTCAAACATCTCGAGATCTCGGAAAAAGTGGTGGCACCCTGACCCAAAACTTTGGCTTCCGCTATGAGGATGAATGCTTTACCTTTGACATCAAATATAAGCAAGACTTTTTCATCGATCGTGATGTCAAACCGGAAAATGCCATTCTCTTTGGTGTCGCCTTCAAAACCCTCGGTCAAGTCTCCACCGGTGGCGGGGTTAATCCCGGCACCGCGGGGCGCAGCAATTCCGAATATAACCGCGAGGATTTAATCAAGGCGCCCTATTAGGGGGATGGCCTAGTTGTTCTAAAAAAATTAATCGCTTTTAATCTCTTTCTGCAATTCAATCTTATCTTACTGATAAAAAAGATTTTTTTGGACGCCTAAATACAAAAATGCACAAAACGTGCATTTAAAATTTTATTAAACTTTATAGTATAAATTCATTGCATTTTAGCTGTTTTATGTATATTTTTAGTAGATGATTGAGTTTTGCTAGGTATCATTTTTTTGGAACAAGGGTGAGTTAGGCAATTTTTGGCCATGTATCCTTGTTTGACTGATGGATAAGATATGAAATATTTCTCGAGTCACAGATTTAGACTCTTAGCAACAACGGCTATAATCAGCACAACACTATTGATCGAGCACTCGAGCTTTGCTGATGAGAAATCAAATTTTTTGGTTTTTGACAAACCAAAATGGAATGCTCACTCATTTATTGATTTAAAGGCAGGAAACCGACGAAACATTGGTCAGGTTGGGTTTGTATCACCATTGGCTCAGAATGATCGATCCATGCTCTTTACCGATTTCAGATATATGCACGATTCCACTAGTAATGCTGAAGGTAATTTTGGCCTTGCTTACCGCATCATACTGAACGACTGGGTTTATGGTGGATATGGTTTTTTTGATCATAGAAATAGTAGTTTTGGCAATACATTTAATGAACTTGCTTTTGGATTCGAAGCCCTCAGCACCACCTGGGAATATAGAATTAATACCTATGTCCCCCTTTCCAATAAAAAGCTTATTAACAGCTCAATAGAAACTAAGGACGAAATTGTTGGAAACGAGATATATATTAAAACAATTAATTCAGAAACCTTTGATATTCCATTGGGTGGATTTGACTTCGAACTAGGCTATCAAATTCTGAAGGGGCTCCGTCTCTACGGGGCAGTGTATCATTTCGCTGCAAAACAAGCACCATCTGTAACAGGCAGTAGAGTCCGCATTACTTATGACATCACCGAAAATTTTTCTCTCGAAGGACAAGCCCAGTATGACCGAAATCGGAAGGAAACTTTTTTTGCAGGCGTAAGATTTACGATCCCTCTGAGTGAAGATGGCCCCCAGCGTGAGCTAACAGATGTTGAAAAACTGATGTTGCGACCCATCGTTAGAGACGTCGATGCTGTTACTGTTTCGCAAACATCTTCTCAAACTATTCGAGAAGTTTTACTGCGTCCAAAAAACGGTGCTATTGATCAAGCATCTCCGACTTTACAAGAACTTGTGTCATCTCTCGAACGTGCCAACGTAGATTCGCTTACCCCTTCTCAATCTTCACGGGCACTTCAAATTTATAATGCCAAAAAAGTTTATGGTGACGAGTTGGAACTCCTCAACAAAGGCAAGAATGAAGATCCTGCCAAAATTTCTCGTGTAAAAAAGAGAAATGCTAAGTTTCATGAATTGGTAGCGGCTTTAGAAAAGTATGATATCATTAGATTCCCTGAAAAAAACACAATGGAGCCAGTCCGCACTTTTCTCCAAAGAGTAGAAGAAACTAATACAGTTACTGATACTCCTGGTGAAAAATTTCCGGTAAATACTCCTGGAAAAATTCCGCTGTCCCCAGCACTCTCTTCCTCTAGCTCCTACAAATCTCCACAAAAGACTGGTGGATATGCTGGAGAACCATCTTCACCAAAAACACCTATTAAGCTGATACCCACTTGGAATGAGCCTCAAATTGGTGATGCTCCTAGAATCATTCATTCATTCGTCTTATCTGAAAACGCGAAACCGTCTACGGGAAAGAGAAGTGATCCAGCAACAGTTGTCACTCCAACTAAAGATCCTTCAGGCTTACCCAGTCTATCCTCAGAACCCCCCTCCCGATTCGTACGAGGGGCAGTCACTCCTTCAAGATCGTCACGAACTGCTGAGCAAGAAAAAAGAGTGCTAAGAGGTGAAGGTTTATACCCAAAGTCAGCACAGAAGATCGGTAGGAGAGATTCATGGAAGCCTACAGTAAGCTCTCCTCTGGCTGCGGGAACCTTTAGAGGAAGTACAACTCTTGAACAAAGTGTGAAGCATCACACGTCAGATTTGAAAATGTTAAAGCAGAGAGAACTGCAAAAAATGGCTGCAGCTTCTATCTTGAAGACTCAGGCTTACTCACCCGATGATTCAACTAAATTGTCCCAAGCTGAACTTCGGAAGAATGCAGTCTCTGAAGCCTTGAGGGCACAATCTTTCTCAGCTGAAGGTTCAACAGCTCTTGCCCAAACGGAGCTTCGAAGAAAGGTAGTCACAGATACTTTGAAGACACAGACTCGTTCGTTTGATGGTTCTCTAAATATAGCCCAGGTCGAACTGCGCAAGAATCCAGTTGCTGATGCCTTAAAAGCACAGACTTACTCAGCTGATGGGTCTATGAATCTTGCTCAGGCCGAACTTAGAAGGAAGGCTATGGTAGATGCCTTAAAAGCACAAACGTATTCAACTGATGGGTCTGTGAATCTTGCTCAAACTGAACTTCGGAAGAACGCGGTCGCTAATACCTTGAGGGCACAATCTTACACAGCTGATGGATCAACAAGTCTGGCTCAAGCTGAACTTAGAAGGAAGGCTATGGTAGATGCCTTGATGACACAGACTTATTCAACTGATGGGTCTGCGAATCTTGCTCAAACTGAACTTCGGAAGAACGCGGTCGCTGATACCTTGAGGGCACAATCTTACACAACTGATGGATCAACAAGTCTGGCTCAAGCTGAACTTCGTAAGAATGCGGTTGTGGATGCCTTGATGACACAGACTTATTCAACTGATGGTTCTGCGAATCTAGCTCAGGCTGAACTTCGTAAGAAGGCTATGCTAGATGCCTTAAAAGCACAAACGCATTCAACCGATAGCTCCACCAAATTAGTTCAAGCTGATGCACGCAAGGCCTCTATCTCAGCCGCACTATCTGATCAGACACACATCTCTACCGAATCGATGAACCTAGCCCAAGCCGAACTTCGCAAGAATGCTATGGCAGGTGCACTAACTGAGCAAACTCATATGGCTGCCGATTCGGTAAGTTTAGCTCAGGCCGAACTCAGGAAGAATGCTGTTGCTGATGCTTTGATGTCGCAAACTCCTTCGACAGCTGATTCAACGAGTTTAGCCCAGACTGAACTTCGGAAGAACATTATTGCAGATGCCTTAAAAGAACAGACTTATTCAG
>JABJFC010000021.1 GCA_018662925.1 Alphaproteobacteria bacterium
GAAATCAGTTGCCAAAAGTTGTCTCAGGTGTCAGATTCACCGATGGGTGTGAATTCATCACCACTGATGAAGTTGCTGCAGCTTGATTACAGCCCGTCACCAACTTTTGCGATTAACTCCACGATACTTGTTACCAGCTCTTGCATAAAAACTGAACTACCAGACTTTACTTGCCGTAGAGACGGATTACTTTATGGATAGGCAAACGGTAATCACGTTAATGACACCCCTTCCCACAAGAATCATCCCGTGAGACTGTGTTACCCTTTACCCTGAAGTGGAAGAAGGCGTGCAGATAGGGTGCTAAAAGTTGTTTTGAGTTCACAATCAACTCTACATTTGGAAGCACAGGCTAAATGATAGCACAAAGCCCAACCCTCAATCACCTTAATGAACATCTTATCTCCATAATATGCAGGTTTTTGATTATTCTCATGTCTTAGCATTTGAATCTCCTAAGTAGATTTCAAAGTTTGTCATGTCGGGAAACACTGCTTTAAGCGCTTCTTCAAGTGCCGACTTGTAGTGCGTTGTGATATAATCTTTGACGAATGTACTTTTTACGGATAAATAAATCGAATTTTGAGATAACTGAGGAGACATATCCCAAAACCAGGAAGTAAAAACAGCTTGCCCTAGGTCAAATACCAAAAACTTTGATATTTTGATCCAAGATTCTCTCAAACTTTCCTCTGGTGAATTGCGAGCTATACAATGCTCGATTAATTCTTGTTCAAACATAGGCCAGGGCTTTTCTTTGAAAGTGTTCGCTTGTTGCTTGTCGTAAATTTCACCATCTAAAACCTTGCGAGCGTTCTCTTGCTTCATGGCCCAGTCAAGAGTTACCCGGAATCCACTTGGGCTTTCTCCCATCAAAAAACGGCAAGTACTGATTCGAGAGCAATAGGCGTTCCACTCCGCGGGATTGTCATGGAATACCTCACTTAAAAGCTCCTTCAACTTCGCAAAGTGTACTTTTTTCAGGTGCACCTTCTGAATTTTTTCATCGAGTTGAGCTTGAACTTGGCTGTTCCAAACATCGATCATGTTTTGATAAAATTCCTCCTTCTTTCCTTCCTCCTTCTGGCTAATTTGGTCACTTGGAGGAGGAGTAAGAGGAGGAGGAAGTATATATCTTTGTGTATTATTTGTTTCCTTTAATGAACTGGCCAATTTGGACGTTTGGTCATACACATTTTGGCCACTTGCATTGGCCAAGTTGGCCGTTTGCTCATGCACATTTTGGCCAGTTGCTATCTCATTTTGGCCAGTTGCTATCCCATTTTGGCCAGTTGCTTTCTTATTTTGCTCACCCCGGATTACCAGCTTCGACTTACGAGTGGAATTGATGCCCGCATTCTGTTGGTCTCTTTTAGAGCTTAGCTTATCTCTATTCAAGCCTATCGAATTGTTTATAGGCAGTATCACAGTCTTTAAACTTTCATAGTTGATAGTGTAATATTTTGTGTTTTCGAGTGATCGTGAGACAAAGCTGTGAATAAATTTTTTTACCTCCAAGCATCTGATGATACGTCGGATTGTTCTTTCACCCCAAAAAGGAAATTGCTTTTGCCATTGCTCGTATGTGTTGTGTACCCAATGACAACCTTGAAAGAAATTCTTGTTGAGTTTCGGGTTTAGCCAATAATGAATCCGCTGCAACACGATAGCTTCCCTTAAGCCAATTTGACAAGCAAGTGTTGGTAAAACAGGCAATGTAGATTCATCTACGAGAAGAGTTGAGTGCATTTGTTATCTCCTCTAGTTGGAAGTTGTTTTTTTCGGAATTGTTGCTGTTCAAAAGAAGCTATATCCTCAATTCGGCAAAGGATTCTGCCTCCAAGTTTGAGAGGTTTGAGGTCACTGCCATTCCATGGCCACTGGCTAAAGGTTAATGATTTCAATCCCCAACTCATCGATAGCTCCTTAGGTGTAATAAGTTTAGCTTCCATTTGTAAGCCTCCTGTATGTTTTTGACACAGTAACTTCTATGCAAATCTATAAATATATATAAAAGTATATATAGATCTATATAAGTATTACAAAGTAAACGTAATGAATAGTTTTCATTTATTATAAATAAAAACGATTAGAACCATCCTGTCAATCCTAAATTTTTTATGAGCTTCTAACTTGGAGATAATTTAGCTTTTAGATGATCAAAAATTTGAAATTTTCAATGCACAACACCATTTGAAGCACTAAAAGTACGCATAGATGCAACATCAATGCTAGTTGAGATTTCAACTATGGTTCAAATTTATATGATGAATTTTCTTCTACTGCTTCCGATATGCTTCCGGATTTTTTATCGCGATTTCTCTAATCTTCTGTATCCCTTTCTCCTCCTGGTGGGCGCTACAGGATTCGAACCTGTGACCCGCTGATTAAGAGTCAGCTGCTCTACCAACTGAGCTAAGCGCCCCCATGGAGATGGGAAAGTGAGAAAAAACACTCACATCTGATGGCATATACCAAACCCGAATGGATCTGTCGATACACTTCACCACATTACTTACATTAAGGGTTACTAAGGTAGTATTTCCGGGGTTGCTTATTCAAAAACCCGTGGTACATTCGGGGCGAAATTTTTTTGGAATATGTTCCGATTGAGATGAGTATTTGAAAGGATATTACAATGGCCAATGGAAAATTAACATTGTCGCCTCGTTTTTTACCAGGATTTTCCAGTATTACCTGGGAAGGAATGAAGATAGTTCCCGCCTTGGTGATTTTTGTCATCTGCGGAGGACTGTGGCTCATTGATCCACCTTCGGGTCTTGATTTGAAAGCTTGGCAGCTTTTTATTATCTTTTTTGGGACTATTCTGGGGGTTGTTTTAAAGCCTCTTCCTATGGGGGCTATCGCGCTTTTGGGCGTTGTCTTTGCAACCCTCACCCAAACGCTGACGCTTCCCCAGGCCCTCAGTAGCTTTAGCAAACCAGTCGTTTGGCTTGTGGTTTTTGCTTTCTTTATTGCAAAAGGTTTTATCAAAACAGGGCTTGGTTCTCGGATTGCCTACTTTTTTATCTCTTTGCTCGGAAAAAGCAGCTTGGGACTTTCCTATGGGATTGTCTTGACGGATTTCTTATTGTCTCCCGTTATTCCCAGCAACACGGCCCGCAGCGGTGGGATCTTGTTTCCCATTGTGAAGTCTCTCTCAGAAGAGTACGGGAGCAGCCCGAAGGAAGGCACGCAGCGCAAAATAGGGGCCTTCTTGATGCAGGTAACCTTTCAAGCCGATGTTGTGATTAGTGGTATTTTCTTAACAGCTCTGGCTGGCAATCCTCTTACAATTGGATTTGCCAGAGAGTTTGGGGCCGAGATAACGTGGATGACATGGGTATTGGCTACAATAGTTCCAGGCATGGTTTGTTTGCTCCTCATTCCTTTGATTCTTTATTATTTGTATCCTCCAGAGGTGAAAACGACCCCGGAAGCCCCAAATATTGCGCGAGAAAACCTTAAAGAGATGGGATCGTTGCAATTTGGAGAAGTGGTGATGTTGCTCACCTTCTCCGTTCTGTTAGTCTTATGGATTTTTGGTTCTAGCTTAGACGTGCATCCTGCAACGGCTGCTTTATTAGGGGTGGTAACCCTCTTGTCGACGGGTGTATTGTCTTGGGAAGATATCCTGAAAGAAAGGGGAGCTTGGGATACCCTTATTTGGTTTTCCATACTCCTAGGAATGGCGACCTATTTGGCTGAGTTTGGCATGATGAAATGGTTTGGTGCTCATGTTCAGTCACTTGTTTCGACTTATACGATGGGGGTTGCGGTTGTCATCCTGGCCTTGATCTACTTTTATAGCCATTACTTTTTTGCCAGTGCGACAGCCCATATTTCGTCCCTGTACTCGGTTTTCCTCGTGGCCTTCATTGCCGCAGGTGTTCCACCCCTCCCTGCAGCCCTTCTATTGGCCGTATTTTCTTCCCTTTCCAGTGGACTTACCCATTATGGAACAGGTCCAGCGCCCGTATTCTATGGCGCCAAATACGTGAAGATCAAAACTTGGTGGGCTCTAGGCGCCATTATCTCGGTAGTGAACTTGGCTGTTTGGGCTCTCTTGGGTCCAGTCTGGTGGCGCATGATTGGGATGCTGTAGAAGGGATTTTTGGAGCTTTTCAATACCTCAAAGGGTTACTCTCTAAACTTTGACGGAATTTACATTTTTGTAAAATATCATGCTTATACATGATACAATGCAAGTCAGAAGGCTTGGAAGGTCCAAATCTTAAAAAACAGATATTATAGGGAGAAGTTAAGATGTTACGTAAATTTATTTATAGAATCGCACCCGTTTTTGTTATTATGGCCAGTTTTTGGTTTACGACGGATGCTTCGGCAAAAGTTCCGTGTTCAGTAGCGTGTAATATCAATTGGCATAAGACGCAAGATTCTCCTGGCTATAACGCGTGTGTCAAATATGTTTGCCCAGCTATTGAAAAGGGAAAAGACTGTAAGGTTGCGTGTGGAAGCTCTGATGTTATCAGTAAAGCTAAAACTAGCTCATCCCATTGTATAAATACTAAGTGTCCCGGTATGAAAAAGAAGTTGGATATGTAAGCCTCAACGCGGCTTACTTGGATAAAAACTATACGTGTAACAACAGAGGATCGGTCTTAAATATACCGGTCCTCTTCTTGTTTTTTCCCAATTTAGCGTGAGCTTGATGATGGGGTATATTCCAGCATGAGGGGGAAGAGTATTATGGATCGTGTAGTTCTGCCTACTCCCCATCTGTCTCCCATGGGAGCACAATCCAAGTATCCTGGCTGACTTCGGTCACATAGCTATCAATGATAGGGCGCCCTGCGGGTTTAGCATAGACGGCGGCTAGATAGGCTTGTGGCAACATGTCTCTGACGATAGAGGCCGTTTTGCCCGTATCGACCAGATCATCAATAATGAGCCAGTCTTTTCCCTGGGATTCTATGATGGATGAGGCAGGCTTGAGGGTTTCGGCCTCTTTTTGGGTGTCTAGATCATCGTAGCTAATGATACAGACGGTATCGATTAGGCGGATATCCAGTTCTCGTGCAATGATAGCGGATGGTACCAGCCCACCGCGCGTAATAGAAACAAGGCCTTTCCAGGGTTGTTTGGGAAGGTTCCAGGCAAGAGCGCGTGTATCCCGATGGAATTCTTTCCAGGAGACATGAAACTTGTGGGGAGTCTCATTTGGGAGGGCTGTCATCTCCAATTTCCTTTCTTATCTTTTTTTTAAAATAGTAATAACTGGCGGCTGCTAAGACAACCACCCCAACGCCTGCAGCAATATATTTCTGCACCTTGTCAAAATTCTGAGTGATAGATTCAATAGCTTCGGCGAAAAAGTATCCCAGAAAACTAATAACGATAGCCCAGATGGCCCCTGCAAGAAGAGTCAGGAGTGCATATCGGCGTTGTTTGATCTCACTCATGCCAATGGCAATGGGGGTGATGGTTCGGATGCCATAGATGAATCGAAAGCCCAGAATGAAGATGTTATCGTATTTCTTCATAAGTTTGAAAACCCGCTCGGTCTTTTTGGCCCACTTAGGACAGCGTTTCAAGAGCCAAGTGCCGCCATAGCGCCCCAGGAAAAACAGCAGCTGATCATGAATTATGGCCCCAACGTAAGAAATAAGCATGACAAGGGGGAGGGAGAAAAACCCGTGGTATGCAAAAGCACCCGCGAGCAACAGGAGCGCCTCTCCTTCAATGAGGGCGCCGACGATAATCATCCAATAGCCGTAATCGTAAATAAATTGCTCTAGCATTTACCACTCCAAGTATGGCTCTGGTTTACTATTGGATGCCTTCTCATTTCAAGTGAAATGATTAAGAACGGGTTTTGTTTTTTAGAGGATCTTTCTTTTTCCGTGCTCTAAAGGGGATTACACCCAAGAAACCGGAGAGGGCCATAAGTAGTCCTCCGATCCAGATTAAAAGGATCCAGGGCCGATAGGCAACATAGATATTCCATTTACCATCGGGTAGTTCGTTGCCTAAAGTGACGTATATTTGAGAAAGCCATATTGTATAGAGGGCAACTTCCGATGTTGCTGTTTGAGATATTGTATAAAAGCGTCTCTCTGGATAGACATTTCCCAGATGATCAAAACCCGTATGAATTTCAATCTCTGCTTTTCGGGAGGTAAAAGTAGGTTCTTCAATGGTTTCAAAACCGTTGAAATTAAAGGCGTAACCTGCAAAGTAAAAACCGCTTGCTTCATATTGAGCGGATAGTTCTTCCTTATGAAAGCCAGCATCCACAGAGATCCCAATGAGGGTAATTGTGAATCCTAAGTGGGCCATTGTCATCAAGTTGAATGTCTTTGATAGTTTTTTCAGGCGGGTCGCTTGCGTTTTTCGTATCCACAGACCAATCGTCCCAAACAAAAGCCAAAAGGCTGTGGCTAAGAGGAGTGATATGGATAAACTTTTGTGCAGCCAATAATAGAAAAAAGTAAAGGCGGCTAATGTGGCGAGTCCAAGAATGCCCAGTCGATCAAAAGATTTTTTAAGGCTAACGCTTTGCCACGGGATTCTGGGCCCAACGACCATAGCAAATCCCAGGAAGAGTGTGAGGATGAGGAAAATCTTATTGAAGTATACGGGCCCGACGGTGACAGCTTCACCTGTTATGGCTTCTTGGAAAATTGGATATATGGTTCCAAGGAGTACGGCGCCCAGGGCGGTCATGAGAAGTACATTGTTGCTGATGAGGGCGGTGTCTCTTGAGAAAGCCTTTATCGTACTCGATTCTCTAATTTTTTTACGACGAATTGCGAAAAGTGAAAACGCACTTCCTGCGATGATTGTTAAGAGTGCTAGGATGAAATATCCGCGAGAAGGATCCAGAGCAAAAGCGTGGACAGAACTGACAACACCTGAACGGGTGAGGAGGGATCCTAGAAGGCAGAGGGAAAACGTAAGGAGCGCAAGAAAAATGCACCAGCCTTTAAGGGAACGCCTTTTTTCCAAGACCAGGAGAGAGTGGAGGAGGGCTGTGCCACTGAGCCATGGCATGAGGGATGCATTTTCTATGGGATCCCAAAACCAGAAGCCCCCCCAGCCTAATTCATAGTACGCCCAGTAGCTGCCTAGAGTGATGCCCGTGGTGAGAGAGGCCCACGACCAGAGTGTCCATGGCTTTATCCAGGAAACCCATTTAGTGGCAATTTCTTTTTGGAAGAGAGCTGCGCAGGCGCAGGCAAATGGGATCACAAAGCCAACATATCCCATATAAAGGAACGGGGGATGGATCACGAGTCCAGGATCTTGAAGGAGAGGATTCAGGTCTAGACCCATTCTAGGGGTGACGGCTAAGGTCAGGAAAGGATTGGACGAAAAAAGGACATAGGCAATAAATCCGCCATTAATGCCACCGAGGACAGCGAGGGCTTGTGACAACATACGGGTGCTTGGGGCCTTTCTCCATGAAAAAAGCATTCCCATGAGACTTAAGAGAAGGACCCACAACAACATAGAGCCCTCATGATTTCCCCAGAGGGCGGTCAGTTTATATATATATGGCATGTCTTGATGAGAGTTTTTGAATACAACAAGAAAGGAAAAGTCTGAGATGGCAAAGGCGTGAAGCAAAAGTCCAAAGGCTATTGTGATCACGAGGCCTTGGCCTGTTGCTAGAATTTGCCGTGCTCTTAGATAGTCTTGTTTTGCAGTATGGGGCAATGAGGCTTGCACCAACGCCATACTCAGAGCAGCAAAAAGGAGTCCTTCGCCAATGAGCGCATTCATGGGCGATCTCCTTGCCAAAGGCCTTTTTCCTTAAGGGTATCGGCCACTTCTTTTGGCATATAGGATTCATCATGTTTTGCCAGGATTTCTTCGGCGTAAAAAGTATGATCACCTCGATAGGTCCCTTGAGCAATAATCCCTTGGCCTTCCCTAAAAAGATCTGGCAGGATTCCTGTGTACTGAATCGTGACGATTGTTTCTCCATCGGTTATTTTGAAGGAGGTCATTTCTGCTGAGAGTTCTAGGCTTTTTTCTTGAACCAATCCGCCAATGCGAACCCGTTTTGTGGGGCTGGGGTTTGCACTGATTAATTCGGTGGGGCCATAAAAGAAAATGAGGTTTTCGTGGAAGGAAGTAAGAATAAGCCAGAGGCCCAGTCCTCCAATGGTCAGGCTTCCTAAAATAAAAAACATACGGTGATGTTTAGGGCGCATGTTAATCTGCCAAGTCCTTTTCTGCTTTGAGGAGGCTTAAAAGATTAAAAATAAGTAAAGGCGCCAAAATGACGAGGGTCGTTGTAAAGGCTGAGAAAATATAAAAATTGTAATCGGGCATTTTTTAGGCGGCTTCTCTTATATGGTTTAGGATGTCTGTTTGTATCTGCCGTTGGTGCTTTTGTTTAAGGAGATCACGGCGGACCAGAATGAGTAAGAGCGTTCCATAGTAACTTGCAAAGGCAGCAGCCATCAGAAGCAGAGGTGTCAGCATGGAAGAATGAATGCTCGGTGCACTCAAACTCATAAAGCTCGTTTTTTGGTGAAGAGTACTCCAGAATTCAACTGACCACTTCACAATGGGCAGATTAAATGCCCCTACTAGCCCCAATATAGATGCCATTTTAGAGGCATGTTCCCGATTGTCGAAACCGTAGTAGAGACCTAAGTATCCTACGTAAAAGAAAAAGAGAATGGCCATAGAGGTGAGGCGTGCATCCCACACCCAGTAGGCTCCCCACATGGGCTTGCCCCATAAGGAACCGGTAATAAGACACACAGCGGTGAAAGCAGTGCCTGTGATGGCGGAGGCCTTTCCCAAGAGAGATGCCATGGGTGCCCGGAAAATAAGATGTAGGGCGCTCATTGTGGAGAGGACTGCATAGGCAGCAAGAGAAAACCAGGCAGCAGGAACGTGGACATACATGATTTTAACAGCGCTGCCTTGCTGATAGTCATCTGGAGAGAGGAAAAGACTCCAGTAGAGTCCTATGCCTAACAGCACTGTGGTGACAATGAGGCCCACTGGAATGAGATTTTTGCTCCAGCGAAGAAAAACGGTGGGTGAGAAAAAATTAAGTTTCATGGGTGCTTTGCTTCTCTCATTGGGTCAAGGCTTCACGTAATGCAAATCCAGATAGCCAAATGCTAATGGGAAGATAAAGTAAAAACAATCCCAAAAGCATTAGAAAAGGAGACCATGTTTCAGAAAGGGGGGCATGGGTTCCAAAGATAATTAGTGGCACGAAAAGAGGAAATACAAGCACGCTTGTTAAAAAGAATTTGTTTTTTGAGCCCAGAGTAAGAGACGCAGCCAATGTTCCGATGAGGGCGGCCGCGAGAAGGGAGAGGGAAAGGGAGAGGATGATCAGGGGAAGTAGGTCCATGGGTATTTTCAAAAGCATTGCGAGAAAAGGGGCGATTGCTACTAAAATGAGCCCATGGGAAATCCAAAGAGCGAGAGCTTTTATGAGGGCTATCCTATGAATTGAAACAGGGTGCAGGTACAGTTGTGTCAGCGTCCCATCTTCAAAATCCTTTTGAAAAATTTGAGGAAATGAATTTGAGAAAGCCATAAGGGCCAGGACATACAGAATGGGAACGGCCAGGGTCTCTAAGGTCGATAAATCAGACAGTCCAAGTGGAAAGAGAAAACTCGCTAACACTAAGAAGGTGCACTGTAAGAGCACAGATGACTTGTTGCGCCAGGAAAGACTTAGTTCTTGATGAAGATGAGCACAAAAAGATAATTTCATCACAAAGTCTTTCCAATTGTACCGGTCATAGAAATAACTTGCGTTGGAAAGGGGACTTGGAAAGGTGCATGGGTCGCAATAACGGCAAGGCCGCCTTTCTGAAGGTGGATATTTAGGGCATTCACGAACGTGTGAAAACTAGGCTCGTCCAATCCTGTTGTGGGTTCGTCTAAGATCCATAGGGGCTTTTCTGACAGATGGAGGCGGGCCAGAGTAAGTCGCTGTTTTTGTCCGTGAGAGAGGCATTTTATGGGCCGGTATTTGTGGTTGTTGAGGCCAAACAGCTCCAAGGTGTCAGAAATCATACTAGCTGGCATATTTGACCAGAAGCACAGAGTCTCAAAGGGTGTTAGATCATCCTTGAGCGCTCTATCGTGCCCCAAATAGTGAAGGCGTTGAAAATGGTTTTGAGAGGGGGTTTTGATTTTAAGCCCATTCCAATGGAGGTGCCCCTGATTTGAGGTAGAGAGTCCAGATAAAATTTGGAGGAAACTTGATTTTCCAGAACCATTAGGTCCAGTGACAAACAAAAGCTCGCCTTTATTGAGGGAAAAATCTTTGGAGGAGAACACATTGTTTCCGGAACGAATGCAGCTGATGTTTTGGCCTGAGAAAAAGGGTGTCATCATATCAACTTAAAAATCACTACAACGGCCATTCCGTTCCCAGTCTCCGTAACGGGTGGGTTCCAGTCCTTTTGGCCCGCCGTATTCTTTTGGAAGCGCTTCTTTTTTTGAAGGAATATTCTTTGGATTTTTGTCCGAAGGTTTATGTGTAGTCATAAAATCCCTTTTTTGTTTTCCGTCCTAAACGCCCTTCTGACACATATCTTTCCAATAGGGGACAGGGGGCATATTTTGAATCCTGAAGTCCATTATGGAGAACTTGCATGATAGAGAGGCAGGTATCAAGCCCTATTAGGTCTGCGAGGGCAAGTGGCCCCATAGGCTGGTTGGTGCCAAATTTCATGGCTGCATCAATATCCTTGGCAGAGGCAACGCCCTGATCAAGGGTAATTATGGCTTCATTAATCATGGGCATCAAAATTCGATTCACAATAAATCCAGGGACATCTTTAGAATGGACGATAACCTTATCTAATTTTTTGATGACATCATCTATTTTTAAGATAGCTGCAGAATCTGTTTTAGAGCCAGGAATGATTTCCACCAGCTTCATAAGGGGGACGGGATTCATGAAGTGGATGCCCAGGAACCGTTCTGGACAATTGGTGCCCGCTGCCAGATCACTTATGGAAATAGAGGATGTATTGGTGGCTAGGATTGCGGAGTTTTTCAAGTAGGGTTGGATTTCCTTAAAGACCATCTTCTTAAGATCTATATTTTCTGGAACGGCTTCGATGATGAGATCTGTTGAGGTGAGATCACTGAAGGATGTTGAGTAAGAAATATCTATTAGGGATTCGTTGCGTTTTTCCGACGTTTTAGCAACATATGTTTTTGCTTTCTCAAGCATATCTTCTGAGACGTCTACGAGGGTTACCGGATATCCTTTTGAGGCAAAAGCATATGCAATACCGGATCCCATCTGACCTGCGCCAACAATGCCTACCGAGTGAATCATGGGTCAGGCCTTCCGTCTATCTAAAAGATCTATGAGTTCAGGGATGATCTTAAAAAGATCTCCCACGAGTCCGTAGTCGGCTATTTGAAAGATGGGAGCATCGGGATCCTTGTTAATAGCCACGATAATTTTGCTATCCTTCATGCCGGCAATGTGTTGAATCGCCCCTGAAATGCCAATAGCCACATAGAGATCTGGGGCCACAACTTTCCCCGTTTGGCCCACTTGATAATCATTTGGGACAAAGCCCGCATCTACGGCGGCACGGGAGGCGCCAATGGCAGCGTTGAGTCGATCAGCCAACTCTTCTATCAGCTTAAACTTTTCTTTGGATTGAAATCCGCGTCCCCCAGAGACAACGACTTGTGCCGATGTGAGTTCGGGGCGATCAGAGGTGCTTTCCGTCAATTTTACAAAGTGAGAATGGTTTTGCTTTCCCAATTCCAGCAGGTCCTTAGAGAGGGATTCTTCCGGTGTAGAATGCTTTTCACTAGGGGACACTGGGTCAAATCCTGTCGTGCGGATGGTCAGGAAATTTAGAGACGCAGATGATTTGATCGTTTCTAAAGCATTCCCAGCATAAATTGGTCGCAGGAAAGTATCCTTGGATTGAATTTCCATGACATCGGAAATTTGCTCTACATCTGCGAGGGCTGCCGCTCTTGGCAGGACATTCTTTCCAAATGTGTTAGAGGGCGCCAAAACGTACGTATAATTTTTAGCTAAGGACGCGATAACGGGCGCCATTGATTCTGCCAGTGGTTGGGCAAAAGAAGGTGATTTTGCCAGGAGAATTTTTTCAACCTCTGTAATAGCTTTAGCGTTTGGAATAGAGGCGTTGGCAAAAAGCAGCAGATCAATGGGTGCTTTAAGTTTTAAGGCCGCGCCAATAGTAGCCAGGGTCGCTTGGGTCACATGGCCATGTTCGTGCTCAGCAACAATAAGAGTGCGCATCAAATTACCTTTGCCTCTTGGGTAAGTTTTTCAAAAAGCTCTTCTGTTGAGGTGACTTTGGTGCCGCCTTCTCGTTTGGGAGGTTCTTGGACTTTGACGGTTTTGAGGTTGCTTTCGATCTTTATCCCCATGTCTTTAGGTGTGAGTTCTTCAATGGGCTTTTGCTTGGCTTTCATTATGTTGGGCAGGGACGGATATCTCGGTTCATTGAGACGTAAGTCAGTTGTAATAACGCAGGGGAGTGACAGTTTTACGGTTTCAATACCGGTGTCTACCTCTCGTTCCACGATAACAGATTGGCCGTCCACTTTTACTTTTGAGGCAAAAGTGCCTTGTGGCCATCCTAAGAGGCCTGCCAACATTTGGCCTGTTTGGTTAGAATCATCATCAATGGCTTGTTTGCCAGTAATGATTATTTGGGGCGATTCCTTTTCCGCAATGGCCTTTAAAATCTTTGCTGCAATAAGGGGCCTCACGATTTCATCGATCAGAATGTGAATGCCGCGATCGGCCCCTAGTGCCAGGGCAGTTCGCAGAGTCTCTTGGCACTCTTTAGGTCCAATAGAAATAACAACCACTTCTTTAGCTTGGGCGCGTTCTTTAAACAGAATCGCCTCTTCGACGGCAATTTCATCGAAGGGATTCATGGACATTTTTACATGATCTAATTCGACACCAGATTGGTCATTCTTGACGCGAACTTTGACGTTGTAGTCAACAACTCGTTTGATGGCGACAAGTATCTTCATGCCTTTCCCTACTTCGGTTTTCTACGATCAGTCTATAGGAAAAGAAACGGCAGTGCGAGGGTAGAAATGTATGCTTTAAAAACTTAATCGAGTGTCTAATTACAAATAAAATATCGACTCACAACAAGTTAAGTGCATTTTTATTGTATAAATAGTCCTTATACGCTACCTTCATGAAATTAATGCATACCAAATTTTAGAGGGTTATTGTTTTGAAGAATATTATTTTACTTAGTTTATTGGTTATTGCTGCATCTGTTCCGTTTGGAATATTTCCCATATCTGATGCAGAAGCGGGTAAAAAGCATAAACTGGCGCTATTTTATGAAAGTGTAGAAGGAAGTCCATGGGAAAAGTGGACAGCAACACATAAAAAGTACTCTGCAAATGGAGAGGATTATGTTTCAAATATCCTTCGAAATCAGTTGGGCATTAAACCTCCAGTAGATGAAAGTGGTGGAGCCGGTGGCAAGCTTGGGTCCTCAAGTCAGTCTAAGAACAATGCTGCTAACGCAAGCGTTGGATCCAGTGGAAGACTATATCAACTTCATATGGAGCATTTTGGTGAGGCAATCCAGAATCTTCGAACAGCAGGTTATAAGGCATTTGCCGATAGTGTTGAAACCTTGAAGTCGAGCGCAATCCTTTTCCCTCAGCTTGAGATTAATGTTGCCAGAACTGCAGCTTGGTCCCTCAGAAAGGAAAATACACAGTTTGAAGGTTTGTTCCAAGCCCAGTCGGATACAGCTGTTCGAGAGGTTTTTAAACGTTATGTAGACAAGCATTTTTCTGAAGGTTTAGAGCAAAAAGAAAAACGCGGGGCTTTTGAGAAAAAAATTAAAGCAGGGGTATCCATTCTAGAAGAATATAGGATCTATGGGATTTGCCCCACTGCGGGTAATATTGAATTGACTATTTCCAGACTTTTTCTTTCAGAGGAACATTCTGGAGAGGATTTCTCATTAGAAAGCAGAAACGGAATATTGAAAGTACTTAAGGATTCTGGCTTTGTCACGACGGACGTAACTTCCTTTGACAATTTTGAATATGATCCTGGGGTGATTTTAAAACAGTATTTTTCAAAAAATCCTGGAACGACTCTTATACTGGGATGTGGGACACAACTGAATGGCGAACTTGGCTCAAGCATGGGAGTTGAGACAGTAGCGTGTGGTGCCTGTACAGATCGACATTTACACGTTCCAACTGTTTCAATGGATGGCCATGAAGCTCCCACAGTTGTTGGAAATATGCATGACAAAAGGATATGGACGGCGCTGAAGGATAATTCTCTAGAGCTTATTGGTGATCACGCTTGGGGATTTATATTGTTAGATAATTCTCAGGAGAATGAGGGAACTTTCCAAGAGGCTTGTCGTGTTTTGAAACCAACTGGGATGATTGAATTCTTTGATCATACAAACTTCTTTCGTTCTGTTGAATCCCAACTGGGTGGGACGGCCGCGAAGCAGTGGGAGACAGTGGATGCGGAGTTCAAGAAGGTAGGCAACCAGGGCAACACAAACCTGCACCGTCTATTTGAGGTTGGTTTTCGGTTTGTAGGTATTCGGAGTGATGACGGAAATAATGGCTTTCTGCAATTTAGAAGGCAAGGCTAATCATCATTGCGGCGAAGTTTGGCAAACCATGATTTTGTCACTACCAGCAATTGAAGTCTCTTAATTTTGAGCAGACGGAAGGGATGTCTTTTTCTTTTTTCGTGTTGTTGACGAGGAGCTTACACTATGATGGCATCAATGATCTGTCCTGACGTGAACCTTTTCTATTGTGAGGTTATATTCTCATGAACTTGTGAAATGGTTTCCAAAACTAATGCTTCGTAAACTTCTGACAACCGGTACCGGTGGGCTTTGGCTTTTGAATCCTCAATTTCAAGGAAGCCGCTCTCGGTCCAAGCCTTACACCACCTCCGAGCTTGACGGTCTGAAATTTTGAAAAACTCTGCAATATCGATGACTGCAAGAGTCTCCATTGTTTGGAAAAGCTTGAGGACTTGCCGTTGCTCTGGAAGAAGGCTGCGCAACATGAGAGACTGATCAGTTGCACCTTGGCTTGCTGATCGCTCTGCTTTACGTTGAATGGTGACGAAGGAGTCCACCATGCCACCAATAAAATATTCTAAGAATTGAGTGAGATCCCCCTCAGCGCGCTTGCCCTCATAATAGTCTTCATCATTCCCAACGGTTAAAGCGTCATAGTAGGCTTTCAAATTCCGAGCATAATATTCTTCCAAAGAATAAATTCCCTTAAGCCCATAACCGTGCCTATGCAAGACAAGTGTTGCAAGAAGCCGTGCCGTGCGCCCATTACCATCAAAATAAGGATGAATAGTTGCTAGCTGATAATGAGCGAGTCCCGCCACAATGGGAATGGGGAACTCTTTTACGCCTAAATTGAACCACTCCACAAGGCCTTTCATAAGTGCTGCCACGTCTTTATCCTTGGGAGGAATGTAGACCACAAGCTTACCATTGCGAATGACATTCTGATCATCTCGGTAGGGGCTGGGACGCTTGCGTCCATTGTAAGCTATGCCGTGAATGGTTTGGATGGTTTTTTCGCTCAAGGCTTCTTTGCCATTTGCAAGCTGCTCAACATAATTAAGCGCTTGATAATAATTTTGCACTTCTTGCTCATCTTTTGCCCGATTCGGGAAATGCTCTCTCTGCGCAATGACAGCACGGACTTCCTCTGCTGAGAGCATGTTGCCCTCAATCGCTGTTGAATAGTGTGTGGATGCAATGCGTGCGGTGTCTCGCAAAGAGGTTAAGATGCGTGCCGTGATAGGAAGATCTGAGATGGCTTGGCGAGCCCGTTCGATCTCTCCCAGAGACAGAGCCATAGCGGACGAAATGGTGTATCGAGGTGTAAATGCCATAGGCATATGGTAGCAAATGTCCAACAAATGTCAAGATAATGTCCGGCAAATGTCCGGCAAATGTCCAGAAAAGGACCTGCGGAAAATAAGCTCTATAACACTCTGCGAGTGGGGCAGAAATTATGATGTCTATTCATCGAAATATGGTTGCCCCAAGCTTTACATGTGAGGAAAAGTTTATATGGGGATTTAGCAGAGAAAATCTTAGCATTCTTAAAAAAGTGCTGAGATTTTTTATGAATGTTTTTCTTTCCTTAAAACCCATCCACTGTAAATTGCCTGGATTCCCAATAAGGGAATGAAAAGCAAGCTCACGTATTCTTCGTGAATCCATAGCAAAGTAAAGCCCTGGATGAGCATAAAGCCAACATGTAAGCAGGTGACCCTGGTGTGGCTCCAGCCCGATTGATTGAGGCGTTGATAAAGATGTTCCCGATGGGCGTCCCATATTTTCTCTTTTCGTAAGGTCCGTCGGAATAGGGTGAAGAGCGTATCGTAGATAAAGTTAAAAAATAAGACGGGCAGGACTAATGGAGAAATAGGATGATCCGAGAATTGGGGCAGCGCGATCATGAGACCCAAGACGGGGAGGAGGAATCCCAGGAACTGGCTGCCAGAGTCTCCCAAAAACAATCGAGACTTTGGAAAATTAAAGAACAGAAACCCCAGGCTTGCGAAGGCTAGAAGGGCAAAAGTGCTAGTTAGGGAAGAGGAAAGAAAGAACAAGAAGAAACATGCCCCAATGGTTTGGACGGCAGCAATCCCATTAATGCCATCCATAAAGTTGAACATATTGATGAAATAAAGGAGCCAAAAAGCTGTGAGGAGGGACCCTAATGGGCCTAGGGGAATGGTTAGGCCTGGTAATAGGAGAATATTTTCAAAGCTGATTCCCAGACTCACAATGACAATTGTTGCCAGTAATTGAAGCCCTAAGCGTATTTTCCATGTCAGCGGGTTGATGTCATCCCAAAGGCCCATAAGCATCATGACAAGTGCCGCAATCCAAAGAGTGATGAGGGGACTTACGTCTGAAACTAAAGGCCGTGTGCCGAAGAGTGACATAAGGAAAAAGCTAAGGGCAATGGCAACGCCTCCTGCTTTAGGCGTTGTTTCCATGTGGGAAGAACGCTCATTTGGGACATCATGAATATTAATTTTAATCATGATAAAAGAAAACAAGGCACTCAGGCACATTGCTAAAAAAGTTTGTGGGAAAAAATTAGCAAAATCCATTTTCATTCTCCATTTTCTAGGACCCTACTTGAGTTAAACTGACGGAGCAAGCAAGTATGATGTGGGCAATGCGAAGAAATATATGCAGAAATTTCCGATAATATGGCATAATAAGCGCAGGGAGTTTGATTCATTTACAGGAGGCAAAACAATGTATCGATGTTTAATTATTTCTTTATTTGTTGTGGGTGGCTTATTCATTCAGTCTGCCGTTGTTCCAAACGATGCTGAGGCAGTACCTACTAAAAAGCGATTAAAACATAAGGTTGGTATTGGAAAAGGGCCAGTTCGTCATGGAAAGCGTATACCTCCTGGTGGTATTGGAAAAGGGCCAGTTCGTCATGGAAAGCGGATACCTCCTGGTGGTATTGGAAAAGGGCCAGTTATTGTGGGTCATAAAAAGCATATGTGTTGCCCTGGATCTAAGTCTAAAAAAGGATTTACTTCATGTTATTTGTCTACTTTGAAGTGTCCTGGCTTGGCAAAGCGTAAAGCACCGAAGAGGGTTCCATGTGTATCATGTGGAGGAGCTCGCAGGTACAATTGTGTGCCGGGTGAGTCTCTCGCCAAAGTTCGATGTCCTATAAGACAACATCCTTTTCCCGTCAGTGTTGGAAAGAAAAAACATCCTAAATCTTTTGGTGGGGGAAGACACAAGAGGAAGAAGGGAAGGCCTGTTGCTTCAGAGCATAAAGCATTCATGGTGGACGTTTACCATCCTTAAAAACACACGTTTGTTGGGTGAATTCATACAAAAGGGAGACTCTTCAGTCTCCCTTTTTTTTATTTGTAATATCATCAAAACTTTCCCCAAAATTGTCAATTATTTCTAGCCGTTTCCGAAACAGAATTCATAGATTGCCCCATGTATTATTTCTGATATAGTGCAGAAAGTTGTACAAAAAAATGTGAGGCTTAAAATGCGAAAAACCCTTCTTCCCTGTATGATTGGAAATATTATTGAGTGGTATGAGTTTATGCTCTATGGCTATTTTGCCACCGTAATTGGGACGTTGTTTTTTCCTCCTATGGAGGGACTTTATCCTCTTGTCTTCTCTTTTGCCATTTTCTCCGTCGGTCTTTTTGTTCGCCCCATAGGGGGGATTGTGTTGGGACACATAGGAGATAAACTTGGCCGGAAAAAGTCTTTAATTCTGTCCGTTTATATGATGGCGCTTCCTACGGCGGCCATTGGACTTTTGCCTACCTATGCAACTATAGGGGCCCTGGCGCCCATTTTATTGGTATGTATGCGAATTTTGCAGGGGTTTGCTATGGGAGGGGAATATGCCGGAACCGTTGTTTCGATTCTTGAGCATTCTCCCAACAAAAAACGCGGATTGTATGGAAGTTTAGCAGCCCTAAGTCTTGTATCTGGAATGTTGTTGGGATCCATAGCAGGAGCTAGCTGTGAAGCCTTTTTGAGTCAGGAAGAACTCTATACTTGGGGGTGGCGTATTCCGTTTTTCCTCGGATTGGTAGGCGCTATCTGGGGTATGTATATGCGTCGCTCATTGGAGGAGACTGGTAAGTATTTGGACTGCAAAAATGAAAATCGACTTTCTAGACTCCCTATTGGAGAGTTGTTTCAGAACTTTCCAAAAATCGTTCAAGCTGTTTTGGTCCAAACGACCCTAGCAGTTGGAATCTATACCATTACGATCTTTTATATAAATTTTGCCAAAACCATTTTTGAATTTACGAGTCAGGGAACATTCTTTATAAATGCTCTGGGAACCGTAATTTTAGGCCTGTCGACAGTTTTATTTGGGAAGCTATCGGATGTATACGGGCGTAAGAAAGTCATGCTGCTTTCCACGATCAGTATTATGGTTGTGGCTTATCCTTGTATTTCTTTGACCATCGAGGGGAATGTACAAGCCTATATGACTGGCTACTTAACTCTCTCCTTCCTCGTGGGTGGTGTGTTGGGACCGTTGCCCACTTTTTTGGTAGAGTTCTTTAACACAAATGTACGTTATTCTGCAGTAGCCTTGACCAATAATCTTAGTATGGGAATTTTTGGTGGAACCGCGCCTGTCGCGATTGCCTACTTAATTCAAGTGACGGGTACAAACATCGTGCCCGCCTTTTATCTGATGGGTACGGCTGTTATAACGATTTTGGCACTTTTGTCTACGAGGGATGATTATGGCCGAGAACTTGCCTAGAGAACACAGAGGACATAGAAATATGAAAGAAGTTCCCTTTAAGGTGATCCCAAGGGAAGAGATGGAGGATATCTATTCTCCAGTACATGCAGCCAGTAAAGATGCTATTACGCTTAAAGCTTTTAATGATCACAAGTCTATCAGTCGCTTTTGCTCGAAGAATATTGGCCAACTTTCTATGAAGTGGTTACATTTAAAGCCAGGGCAAGAAGTAAAGATTCACGATCACCCTGTGGACACTCTCATGATTGTGACCCGTGGCCAGGGTGCATTGATCGGCGACTTAGAGCAAAAGATTTTTGAAGGGGATTCTGTTCTTATCCCCAGTTCTAAAAAACATGGTGTCATTACAACCGATGATAAAGGCCTTTGGGCTTTGTCATTCCGTTTTAACGAGTAGTTAAAACGCGTCCTTCATCTTTGAATTCACCAGTTGGCAAATGATGATGAACACCTTACTCTATAAGCAAGAGATTTTGGATAGATTCGGTAAGAGGGCATATGCGTTGGGAATGTGTAGATCTTAGAAACTTTTATGGCGCCCGTCGTGGTAAGATGGTTCGACGGATGATACGGCGACGTGTCCGAGCCATGTGGCCGAATACAAAAAACATGACTATTTTGGGATTGGGATACGCGACTCCCTATTTGCGCAACTATATGACGGATAGCAATCACGTGGTTGCCTTTATGCCTGGTCCACAAGGAGCAATACCATGGCCAACCTTGCATTCTGCAGCAATTAATCACGGAGGAAGGGAGACTCACTCTTTGGTTGCACTAACTGAAGAGGATGTTCTTCCCCTTCCTGATGCCAGCGTGGATCGATTGCTAATGGTACATATGCTTGAACATGCATCCAATGGACCGGCCCTTCTTCGCGAGGCTTGGCGCGTTCTTAAAGATGATGGCAAGCTGCTTTTGGTGGTGCCCCATCGTCGAAGCATGTGGACACGATTTGATCGTACCCCGTTTGGCATTGGACATCCCTATAGCTATCGGGAACTGGGTGCCCTTTTGCGGAAGACCCTCTTTACGCCTTTGCGTCGGGAGGGTGCTTTGTTTATTCCCCCCTTTCGATCAAAATTATCCCTTTCTTTAGCCACCATATGGGAAAACTTGGCCCACAAGTGGTTTCCAAAATTCTCCGGTGTTCTTGTCGTGGAGGCAGGAAAAGAAATTTATGGAGGGGAGTTAAACATGGGAACAGTTAGGCAGAGGCGCGCCTATGCTCCTGTTCCATTGGGCTAAGTTCCACTTCCCCAAATTCCACTATAGAGATTTAGGATGATAACAAACGAGCGATCAGCTAAATTGGCGCTCTTTCCTATTCTTTAAAAGTCTTTTTCAGAGCGTTCAAAGTCTGATGATGGGTTAAATCCAAATGTAATGGTGTGATGGAAATATAACTTTCTTCTATAGCAGATAGATCTGTTCTAGGGGTGAAGGATTTTTGCACAGGAAGAGGTCCAATCCAATAGTATGGACGGTTTCTAGGGTCTTTACATTCCCAAAGTTCGCCACCGGACAGATCACGAAAGCCTTGAGGAACAACTTTGGTTCCTTTGACAGAGTGGATAATCGCATCTGGAAAGTTGATATTCATCAGGCATTCCTTTGGCCAGTAGGTCTTTAAAAGATTTCGAATAATGTCTGGAGCAAAATGGAGGGCTGTGGCCCATTTAGGCGGATGGCGGCGATCAATTACTTGACTTAGCGCAATGGCAGGAATGCCGAGAAGTGTCGCCTCCATGGCGGCAGCAACGGTGCCAGAATAGGTTACTTCTTCTCCTAGGTTGCTGTTGTAGTTCACACCTGAGAGAACGAGAGTAGGTTTTTTGTCCTTAAGAATGTGATTGACACCTAATAGGACGCAGTCAGTGGGAGTGCCATCAACCGAATAGCGCCGATCTGAAATCTGTCGAATGCGAAGAGGGCGGCTGAGGGTCAGCGAATGACTAGCCCCACTCTGCTCTGTTTCTGGCGCAACAACCCATACATCATCTGAAAGTTGTTCAGCAACTTCTTTGAGGATCTTTAGTCCCGGTGCGTTGATGCCATCGTCGTTGCTCACAAGAATCCTTAGGGAAGATGGATCAGTGACTTTTGGATATTTAGTCGCGCTCATGTGGATGAATCTCCGTTAGACCATTCATGTAAGAATGGAGAATTTCTGGGATGATGACGGAACCGTCTTCTTGCTGATAATTTTCAAGGATCGCTACGAGGGTACGGCCGATAGGAATCCCTGAGCCATTGAGAGTATGGACGAATTGCGGCTTTTCCTTCTTCTCTCCGAGAGAAATAGGCCTGAAGCGGGCCTTCATACGGCGTGCTTGGTAGTCACCACAAACGGAGCAACTGGAAATTTCTCTGTAGGTATTCTGTCCTGGAAGCCAAACTTCAATGTCATATGTTTTGCGTGCAGCTACCCCCAGATCACCGGTACATAAGGAAACGACTCTATATGGCAAAGCTAGACGCTTAAGGACTTCCTCGGCTGATTTTGTCATACGTTCGTGCTCATTTCCAGAGGTATCAGGATGGGTGATACTGACAAGCTCTACTTTGCTAAACTGATGTTGCCGAACCATACCACGTGTATCTTTTCCGGCAGCACCAGCCTCGGATCTAAAACAATATGAGTAGGCGACAAAACGTTTTGGCAGATCTTCTTCGTCGAGTATGTCTCCGGCTACAAGATTAGTGAGGGGGACTTCTCCGGTGGGAATAAGCCATCGGCCATCGGTCGTCTGAAATAAATCTTCCGAAAACTTGGGCAGCTGACCTGTGCCAAAAACGGCATTGTCTCGGACAAGGAAGGGAACGCTTACTTCTTCATAATCAAAATTCTGGGTGTGTAGGTCGAGCATGAAAGATACTAGGGCCCGCTCAAGTTGTGCGAGGGCTCCTTTTAGGACAACAAATCGTGATCCTGACATTTGGCTCGCCTTCTCAAAATCCATGAGCCCCAATTCTTCCCCAATCTCCACATGCTCTTTAGGTTTGAAATCAAATGTTGGAATCTCTCCCCATTTTCTTATCTCAACATTTTCACTTTCATCTTTACCATCAGGTGTACTTTCATCGGGAAGATTTGGAAGACCAGCCAGAAGAGTTTTAATTTCCTGGGAAAGTTTGCCTTCTTTAGCTTCTAGTTCAGGAAATTTCTTCTTGAGAAGAGCCCCTTCCTTTACAAGAGATTCGATATTCTCTCCCTTGCTTTTTGCCATTCCCAGTTTGCGAGCATTTTCATTCCGCTCTTGTTGAATGTCCTGTATGGAGGTAATTAAGGATCGGTGCTGTTCATCTAGTTCAAGGAGTTTGCTACCCACAGGCACATGCCCTCGACGCTTAAGTCCCGCATCAAACAGTGCCTTGTTCTCTCGGATCCATTTTAGGTCAAACATTTTATAATTTTCAGTCTAATTTTGAAGAATGGTTAAATATGAAAAAGCTAATTCTGCATCCTTGTAACATGAAAGAAATTGCTGTGAAAGATATGATTAAGGAGAGATAAGATTTAGAGATTTCTGCCAATTATATTTGACCCATTCAGCAAAGAGCTTTAATAAAGAGGAGATCAAGAAGACAGTGTGTTGGAGTTGAGTTTGATTATGGGAAAATAAATGACTTTTTTAGCAACAGAAGATATTACAACTTTGTCTGCGGAGACTGTTCCAGACCATATTACGTCCGTTTTGGAAATAAATACCAAAGAGATCATTAAAAACTATTATTTTTTAAACGAAATGCTTTCCACTGGGAAATGTGGAGCTGTTGTGAAAGCCGATGCGTATGGTTTAGGGGCAGAGAAGGTGGGAGCTGCTTTAGAACGGGTTGGATGTCAGGAGTTCTTTGTGGCTCATGTTGAGGAGGGTATTGCTTTGAGAAAGGCACTGCCCCAAGGCAATATATATGTTTTTACGGGACTTTTGCCGGGAACAGCTGACTGCTTTATTGAGCACAATCTTATTCCTGTTTTAAACAACATTGAGCAAATAAAGACATGGTATGAACTGTGCCGTAAAGAGGAAAACGCTAAAGATGCAGCTATTCACTTTGATACTGGAATGTTGCGAAATGGTTTAGACAAAAAGGATCAGAAGCTACTTCTTAATAATCTTCAATGGCTGGCAGCCATGAATATTCATTTTTATATGACTCATCTTGCCTGTTCTACTGTCAAAGATCATCCTTTGAATGATGTACAGTTGGGGAGATTAAAGGGCATTGTATCCCAATTGCCGACAGCACCTATCAGTCTTGCAGATTCGGGGGGGATTTTTATTGGGCCTGAGTATCATTTTGATCTTGTGCGTCCTGGGTTTGCTTTGTTTGGAATGAACCCTACACATCATGGCATGGATAAGAATCCTATGACACCTTGTGTTCGTTTTCGGGGCCGGATCATACAAGTCAAAGAAGGCGAAGTTGGTGATAGCGTTGGGTATGGTGCGACGCACGTGCTGGATCGGCCCAGTCGCTTGGCTGTTGTTGGAGCGGGGTACTCCAACGGATATTTGCGCTCTTTGAGCAATCAGGGAGTTTGCTTTTTAGAAAACTGGAAAGTTCCTGTTTTGGGGCGAGTTTCTATGGACTATATTGTTGTTGATGTAACGGATGTACCCGAATCCGTTGTCGCTGAAGGGCGATGGATTGATTTGGTAAATGCTGGAATGTCTTTGGACCACCTTGGAGCGCTTGCTCAAACTATCTCTCGAGAAATGTTGACGGGAATTGGAAAAGGGACACATAGGGTGTACGTATAATTAAAACGACCTATCCCAATACAGGATTTTCATTCGTCGTAAAATAGTGTTAGGTTGTCTTGGAGATGTCAAATGGGAGGCCAGCATGGAATGGGATAGACTTAAAACTTTTTACTATGTTGCGAAAGCAGGCAGCTTTACCAAGGCATCTGAGTTTCTGAATATAAGTCAGTCGGCTATCAGTCGGAGTGTGGCAACGCTAGAGGATCGGTTGGGTGCCCGACTTTTCGAACGATTTGCCCGTGGCGTCGTATTGACGCAACAGGGTGAGATCATGTTCGAATCTGTTCAAAAAATGTTCGAAGAAGCCACGCGTGCTGAAATGTTGGTCAAAGAAGAATCTGAAGAACCCCAGGGCCCTCTTTGGATTGCGACAACCATGACCAATGCGTCTGTTTGGCTTATGAATTACATACCGTCCTTTCTTAAAAAATATCCGAAGATTCGTTTGACGATCATTGGGAGTGATGAGGCCTTGGATCTTCGTACGCGAGAGGCAGACGTCGCTATTCGTCCGTTTATTCAAGACCAAGCTCACTTGATACAGAAATATATTTATACATTCCATTTAGTGCTCTATGCGAGTAAAGAGTATCTGGAAGAATTCGGGACTCCTAAAAAAGCGGCAGACCTAGACAAGCATCGTCTCATCGTCTTTGGAAATGTTTCTGCGCACCCATACAGTGACATCAACTGGCCTTTGCGGGTTGGTGCAGAGTCCGGTCGTGTACGGGAACCGTTTATGTGTATCAACACAACGGCGGGTATATTCCAAGCTGCTGAAGCAGGCCTGGGCATTACCTCTATTCCAGAAGAGTATCCAGGAATTGAGGGATCTAATCTTGTAAGGGTGCTTCCCAAACTCGATCCTGTCGAACTGCCTCTCTATTATGTCTATCCAGAGAGGCTGAAGAACTCAAAGCGCGTCATAGCATTGGGTGAGCACTTGGAAGAAGTCCTTACCCTTAAAAAAGAAAAGTAGATTATCTCTTAGCTGCGAACTTTACGGATTTTTTGCGTAATTTTTTTCGTTGCACCATGTTACGTTTGGTTTGTGTCTGACACGCTGACACTTCAAGGGTGCGGTACGGAGCATCACAGGTAAAGCCACTTTTTTCACAGGGTCCATTGGCCAAAAAATGAGTATTGGTTTTAAACTTGTACGCTGTGCTATGAATGTTTATTCCTGGCTTTAGACAATGACAGCATCGGGCAGAACTATCAGCCAATGCATTAGAGTTTGCCAAGATAATGCTCAATAGAATCACAGGTGGAATTATTTGAAATAAGCCTCGCATAGGATTTACTCCTTTTTTTCTTTTAGCGTAGCTTATTTTTGAAAGAAAAGAAATGGGTCAGGCAGATGCTGACAATGACATGAGATCTCTGCTTATGACCCGGGTCCTATGCGGTCGGTGTCTGCTCCCTTGGCTATTCCATTGGAACACTTCTTATTGGCATCTCTTCTTCAGGGTTTTGTCTGTGTTTTTGGCATCAAACTCTGCTAGTCCCATTGTATGTTCTGGGCTTGTGTCAGCTGGATGGCGTTGGAAAGCGTGAAAGAAAGAGCGCTCCAAAATCAAGAAAGCTTAAGTTCATTGTTCGGCAGGTCCTTGCTGAAATAGCAAGGGAAACTTTTTTATAAGCTCGAGATTCAGGACCATATGAGTTTTTAAATAATTATCCGCCAAAGCAGGCTCCTCAGAGGGTGCGTAATGAGCAAAGAACTTTGCATATTTAGCAAAGTGTTTGAGCATGATTGACTTTCTTTCTTCAAGCTTCCCGAGGAATTGTTGAGCCAGTTCCCGTGGAGAATCAGCGTTTTCAAGATCTGGCTTTTGCAAAGGCGTGTCATACAAAGAGTGTGCTATATTTAATATGCCTAACAAATCATCGGCGTTACGCCATTTTTGGTAGAGTGTTGGAAAATAAAACGTCAGTGTATCTCCGCTTCTTAAACTAAGTTGCACGTCAATGTATCGCGAGCTCCTTTTCAACACCTTCGAGTCCACAACATCCTCTCTATATATTGCATCTTCTGAGAAAACACTCATTTCTTTAAATTTAACTTCTTCAGAATCACTTATTTTTCCATGGGAGAGAACGTATTCCACAATTTCATCATCAGACATTGAAGTCGTTCCATTTAATGGAGACGTTATAAGGGGGTCATGAGTTATATCAACCTCAGAGGTCTCTTCAGTGTTTTTTTGCGTATAAGGTAGTGTCGGAGAATAATCCCCCACTAAAGTATCAATGACAAGATCAAGGTCCGGAACTCCAAAAATTTCACTTGGGAAATTGGGTTCTTCGTGCAAAGCCCAGAAGAATCCCGCCATCACGGCATCGAACTCTTTTTGCCCACGATAAGGTAAAATCTTTGTCAAAAATGAGTTATAAATGCTTAGCAAGGCATCGTGTAAGGCACAATACTTTGCAACAGCTAAAGGAGTATAAAATTTAGAAAACGTATCAGCTGAATACTCTGGGGGTAAAGGCTCCTTAGAAGAAGGGTTGCCAGTTTCAATAATCTTCCCAATATGAAAATCTGTCATAAAAAGAATATAATCCTTCAGAGAATTCCGTCTTGGATCCACAAGCTTGTGAGCCAAATCATGACATTTAAAAGTCACAGGACTTAAACTAATTCCATGAGCAACTACATTTTTGTCGGGAACGCCCAAAAGAAATAATTCTTGTAAGTAGGCTTTCGTGAGAGTTGAAAGACCAAATTTTCCATGGCCAAGAACTGGAAAAAGAAGTTGTGGACCCAAAAGCTCTTCCACCTGATATCTAATTTTCTCTTTTACTCTATAGGAAATCATAGGAGCATAAGACTTGTTGAGATTCTCACGAGTAATTCCATCTACCTTATGAGAAACAGAAGCTAGACGTAAAAGTGTCTTATCATGAGTTTCACAAACTTTCCTGTCTTGAAAAGCATCAACATAACCAGGGTAAACAGCATGGTTAAATAACTCTAATTCTTCAGGAGTAACCACACTGATAGATGCGGCATGCCGTAAAAACATCATATAAACTTTTGAGAGAGTTGCATCACAACGCGTACAGTATCCAGTTACCTCTTGAAGTAAATTATTTGTAAATTCTGGATTGGAACTTCTATTGAGAAAAATCTGTAAATACTCCTTCATTCTGGACGCCATTTGTAAAGCTACATCTGAAGGTTCAGCATATATTGCATAGTCACAGCCCTTGCCTGAAAAAGGGTGGCCGCCTGCTCTATCCATTTCAATGCGAATACTACGAACAATTTCAGCATCAATCTTTGATGCTCCACTAAATTGAATAGGATAAACATTTTGAATTTCACTCTCAAAATCTGAGGGTGACACTCTCAAACCACCGTTTATTGGAGGCATTGGGAGGTTTTCTTTATCGTCACCATCGTTAGCAAAAGCAATCTGTGGAAGAACAATGAGTGAAATGGCTAAAATGGCCAATATCATTTTTTTAGAGACATGAAATAAGTCCATAAAGCACCTATGATATTAATGTAATCAGAATGGTTTACCTATACTAATACTATTTATATGTCAATATAAAAAATAAGTTACCTAAGTATCCAGATATAAATAAGACCTCTGTTTATTAAAAAGTTGTTATATTTATTCACAATAAGTAGTGAAATTCCTCTTTCTTCAAGGGGAGCTGCAGTCAGGACACTTCTTCTTCTCGTACAACTAACTTGTTAACTACATCAGACATATCATGTGTTTTGTCAGGCAGAGGCCTGTTCTTCAGTCTGTATAGAGGGTTGTTTCTGTTCCATGCGTCTTATGAGGAACAGAGTTATTTCGTATAAGATAAGGAGCGGAAAGGCCAACGCAATTTGGCTAACCACATCTGGAGGTGTGAGAACGGCCGCCATGACAAAGATGAGAATGATGGCATAGCGTCGTTTGGACTGAAGAGATTTTGCTGTAATAAGCCCAATTTTTGCGAGGAGGATCAGTAAAATGGGCAACTCAAAACTGAGCCCAAAAGCAATCAAGAGAACCATCGTGAGAGAAAGATACTCAGTCATGCGAGGTTCTAGCATTATGGCCATTTGGTCTTGAGCTACAGGGACTTCAAAGCCCACGAAAAAGGACCATGCCATGGGAAGGACGGCGGCATAGGCAAAGATTGCACCCGTTAAAAAGAGGAGCGGAGACGCAATTAAAAGAGGCCTCACCGTTTTAGCTTCAGTCTTATGAAGCCCAGGGGCAATGAATCTCCATATTTGGTGCAGAATGAGGGGACAGGATAGGAAGAAGGCCCCATAAAATGCGATCTTAATATACGTAAAGAAGGCCTCTCCTAGGCCCGTATATATGAAACGATGGGAGGTATTGCCATCCAGGGCATTTATCAGAGGCCGAGTCAGAAACAAAAATATTTCTTGGGAAAAGAAATAACATCCCATAAAGGCCATTGAAAAAAAGCCCACACACCAAACTAACCGGTTTCTCAGTTCTACCAGGTGATCCAAAAGGGGTTGCTCTTTAAGCTTTGCTTTCTGACTCATTATACTCTTCACTCGTTTGTCTTCATATTACACAAAGCGCTGGGAAAATCTCTATAATTTTGAATGAGTGTGGCTGTATATCAGAATTTTACGGAGCTGAATGGAGTATGTTATTTCCAAGGCACGAATTACAGAACTCTTTTCTATAACTCACAATATGAGCTAAAGAATTTGTTTTTGGACTAGAATGTATACAGAGGAGTGCTTTTTCCTTTCTTGAAGCGTTTCCTCATCTACTATGTATCCTAGGTTATATTTTATTTTTTAAAAAAATCGCTTCGTTAACCTTTTGTTAACCTTTTTCCCATATCCTTAAGAATAAGACACCTTAAGAGCTATTTAGAATGTGGTCATTCGAGTTTTATAGTTGGGCTGTGGTTACGGAGTAAGTGCAATGAAAATAATGGGTATCGCCCTTTTTGTGGGGATGGCTGTTGGATTATGCTGGGGCCAGGAGGCATTGGCTAGGGAGGCTATGTCTGGGTACGGATCTGGTATGAGTGGATACATGGATTTAGGTGATTCTCCTATGGATCCGAGCTATCTGCAATATGTTGGAAAATATAAGGGACGACGCGATCAGTCTAAGCCCATAATAAGAGAGACTTCTGATAGCCTGGTGGAGATAGAAGTTATCGAAGTTCCTTAATTTTTCTCGTTTATGGAGGCCTTTATCTTAGTCGCCTGATCGTATGCTTTCTTTCTAATTTCTTCAATTTCTGCTTCATCTAGGAGCGTGTGCCAAAGGCGTTTGGTAGTTCCCAGAAGAGTTTGACCTTTACGGATCCACCTGCCAAGAGATGTCAAAAGCTGCGGGAGATCCTTGGGCCGGATCAGCACGATTGCTACAATTAAAATGAGGCCAATTTCAGACCAACCAATAGAGAACATGGCGCGTTCCTTTAGGATGAAGCCTTTTTCTTAGAGGATTTTTTAGGGTTGGGAGCTATCTGTTTTTCCTCCTCATTAAGTCCTTTCTTGAAGGACTTTAGGCCCTGCGCTAGCTCAGCCATTACTTTTGGAAGTTTTCCGGCTCCAAAGAGAACCAAAATAATCACAAGAACCAGTAGTATTTGTCCAAAACCAATGCTCATATAGTCCTCCTATTTCCCAAGTTCCTAGAGATATATTACCCAAGTCCGCTTAAGGCTTCAAGGGTGGTAATGATTGCGGCCATGGGCCATCTTAAAATATGCCACAATATGGGGATATAAACCCCCGTAAGACTTTCCAATAGCGCAGGGAATGCAATAAGTCCAACAATAATCCACATCCCATAGGGCTCTAGTTTGATAAAGAATTTTGAAAATCTGATAGGTAGGAGCCCAAGGGCGACTCTTGCACCGTCCAAGGGTGGGATTGGAATCATATTGAAAATGGCTAAGACCACATTAATGAGGACAGAGTTGCGCAGTAAGTTGGCAAAATTTTCCGCAATAACTTCTGGGAATAATGGGAGCGTATGAAAAAGGAGTGCGGATATATAGGCCAGGATTATATTTGTGAGGGGACCAGCCAGAGCTACAAAAACCATATCTTTTTTTGGATTGTTTAGGCGTAAAAAGTCCACCGGAACCGGTTTTGCATATCCGAATACAAATGGCATTTTGGTCAGGATCAAAAATGCCGGAAGAATTATGGTCCCAAAGAGATCAATATGACGTATGGGATTTAAAGTGACCCGCCCGAGTCTATAGGCAGTGTCGTCGCCATTCCAGCGTGCAACGAACCCATGAGCAGCTTCATGGAATGTAATAGCAAGGATGACAGGAATTCCCCAAACAATAGCCATCAGGAGGAAGTGGCTTATGTCCATGGGTTTCTAATCTCGAATGACAAAGCAGGCTGCTTTTTGTGCTTTGAGTTTGTTGCACAATTCAGCAGCTTGTTGTTCAGATTTGTATTCTCCCACTTGGACTCTAAAGAAAATTCCTTTGCTCACAAGATCTACTTTGAAAATTGCCATGGGGAGATCTTTCAGAATTTCTTTATGCTTTCGAAATAAGTATTTCCACTCTTGTTGCGCCAGCTCTTTCGTTTGCAGAGAGGCTATTTGAACGCGATAATAGGACCCCTCTGGGAGTGCAGGAGCCTGAGCTTTTGGAGTAGCCGGTGTTTCCTGAATGGACACATCTATTTCAATCTCTTTTTCTTCGGACACAACCGTTTGAGGAGTTACCGGTGCTTGAGGAAGCATTGGTACTGGATCTGCCAATGTCTCAATGGTTTTAATGGGTTGCTCAAAAGCTTCCTCAACAAAAGCTTCAATGTCTGTCTCGGCTTCGTCAAAATCTATAGGAACCTCAGGTGGGGGGAGAAAACGATCGGGTTGTGAAGTTTCTTGCGGACTTTCAGTCATGGAAATACGATCATATATAGTCTTATCTTGATAGGGGATTTCTACCCCTCCTGGATCATCAGGTCGTTGTTTGAGGGGTGCCGTATCGGCTTTATATCTCACGGGAGGGTCGAGGATAGCATCTTCTCGGGTGAGGTATGCATACCAGATGACGAGGGAAAGGATTACCGCACCTCCGATACCAAAGATTATAGGCAAAGGCAACGGTGGTTTATCAGATGGTCTATTGGTTTTATTCCAAAGAGATTCGTCCATAATTACATTTCCTCCACAGGCTGTACGCCGAACAATTCAAGTCCCGATGCAATCACAAGAGCAACAGATTGCACAAGAGCAAGTCTCGCTTGGGTTAGTTTTTTGTTATCAGAGAGAATAAAACGCAATTGGGTGTTTTCCTTTCCCTTATTCCACAAAGAGTGGAATTCCCCTGCCGTCTCGTACAGAAAATACGCTAACCGGTGAGGTTCACGCATTTCCGCGGCTGTTTCAACTTGCCTTGGCCAGCTGGCCAACTTCTTCATCATGGAAAGATCTTCCTTATCCGTCAAGGGCTGGAGGTCAGTTTCTTGAAAAGAATTTGGTGTAAGTTGCATATTTGGGAATATTTCTTTCGCTTGTCTTTTTACAGAATGGGCACGTGCATGGGCATACTGAATATAAAAGACTGGATTTTCGTGAGATTTTTCAAGGACTTTCGAATAATCAAACTCCAAAGGAGCATCATTTTTACGGGTCAGCATGAATAAGCGGAACACATCTTTTCCAACTTTTTCGATCACTTCTTGGAGGGGAATAAAGTTGTCGGCCCTTTTGGACATTTTTACAGGGACGCCTTTATCTAGGAATTTCACCATTTGGCACAGAGATACGTCCACATATCCTTTTTTTTCTGTAATGGCTTGCGTCGCGGATTTAACGCGCTTTACATATCCCCCATGATCTGCGCCCCAAACATTGTAGAGATGACTGCCACTCCTCTTATATTTATCAAAATGATAGGCGATATCTTTTGCAAAATACGTCCAGCTTCCATCGGATTTTTTGAGAGGACGATCCACATCATCGCCAAATTCTGTTGATTTAAAGAGTAGTTGGGGCCTAGGTTCCCAATCATCTGGTAGTTTGCCTTTCGGGGCTTCCAGAACGCCTGTGTAGAGTAAACCCTGCTTTTCAAGGACTTTGAGGGCTTCATCCACGCGTCCTTCTTGAACAAGTTTCAGTTCAGAGCTGAAAACATCATGGTGAACCCCCAAGAGATCCAGATCTCTGCGGATAAGATCCATCATGGCTTTGACGGCAAATTCCCTGATTGGTTTAAGCCATTCTGATTCTGGGAGGTTTTTCCATTTTAGGCCATCTTTCTCTGCTAAGGCATGTCCAATCGGAATTAGATATTCACCCGGATAGAGTCCTTCTGGAATGGGTCCAATTTTTTCCCCAGTGGCTTCCAGGTAACGGAGATAAACCGACTTTGCGACCGTATCTGATTGTCCGCCAGCATCATTTATATAATATTCCTTGGTGACTTTGTGCCCAATTTTTTTCAAGAGGGATGCTAGAACATCTCCAAAGACGGCTCCTCGGCCGTGTCCTGCGTGCATTGGTCCCGTTGGATTTACGGATACATATTCCACATTAACTTGCTGTCCTTTGCCAATAGTGGAACAGCCATAGCTGGTTCCAGCATTTAGAATGTCTTTCAAGCGGTCTTGCCAAAATTTTGGCGTGAGGGTTAAGTTGATAAAGCCTGGCCCCGCAATATCCAAAGACGCCACATCTTCGTGGGTTGCCAATTTTTCTTTCAAGTGCTCAGCAAGTTCGCGCGGGGGGATTTTTGCCAGTTTAGCCAAAACCAAAGCGGCATTGGTGGAAATATCACCGTGTTCTTTTTCTTTTGGCGGTTCGACCGTTATTCTAGAATAATCAAGCTTTTCTGGAAGTGTTCCTTCCATCACCAAAGCGTCGAGACAATGATGGATATAGTCACGGAAAAAATGATATAGATTCATAATGTTACTCTATGGGCTCCCAAATGTCGCAAGTCATTCTATCAGAATGGCAATATAGTCTGCAAAGTATTCTGCTGTCGAGTCTTTATCGTTGAAATATGGGGCCGAAACGGTGTAGAAGTGGTAGTCGGTGTCAGTGAAGAGTAAGAGGTAATGGCCTCTAATAATGGTGCAAAGTAGTAAATTTATGGAAAGTAAAAGTTCAATTCAAATCAGTCCAAAGGCAGCTGAGCATATTTCAAAGTTGTTGGTTCAAGAAAGTAAGGAACAGAACTCGGACGTGATGTTGCGTATCGTTGTATCGAGTGGGGGTTGCTCTGGATTCCAGTATGCTTTTGAATTTGATGATCAACGTAAAGAAAAAGATTTATTTTTTGAGAAAGAGGGCGCCAAGATACTCATTGATGGGCCCTCCCTTGATTTGTTAAATGGGGCTGAGATTGATTTTCGTGAAGAATTGATTGGATCTGCCCTCGTTATCAAGGATAATCCAAACGCCACTTCTTCATGTGGGTGTGGTAGCTCGTTTTCGATTTTTTAACTCAAGTATGCGGAAGAGTGTTTAGAAGGGAGAGAGTCCAATGACCAAGATTGCAACTTGGAATGTAAACTCCATAAGGGCACGTTTGCCAAATGTTGAGGCTTGGGTAAGGGAGGCTCAGCCAGATGTTTTGCTTCTCCAGGAAACAAAAACGATTGAAGAAACTTTCCCCAAAACCACCTTTGAAGATTTGGGGTACAACATGGCGATCGTGGGTCAGAAATCCTATAATGGGGTGGCGATTCTTTCAAAATCTCCCATAGAAGATATTAGGTCAGAGTTGCCAGGAGATCCGTTGGACGTAGAGGCCAGATATATTGAAGTTGTTACAGGAAATGTTCGGGTGGCTTCAGTCTACGTTCCCAATGGACAAGAAGTTGGGTCTCAAAAATTTGAGTACAAGCTTCGATTTTTGGATAGGCTCTATGATCACATGAAAACATTGCTAACATATGATGAGTCACTGGTTGTGGGAGGGGACTATAACATCGCGCCCACGGACGATGACGTTCATGACCCGGTCGGTTGGGAAGGTAAAATTCTGTGTAGCGACCATGAGCGCGCTGCGTTTCGCAAAATATTATATCTCGGTCTTACCGATGCCTTGAAGGAGTTTCATGTTTCTTCTGGCATTCCCAAAGATCAGCTATACTCCTGGTGGAATTACAAGGGGAGGCGTTGGGATCAAAACGAAGGTCTGCGTATAGACCACCTTCTGGTATCTCCGCAGGCAGCAGATCGTTTGAAAGACGTTCAAGTCGATCGCTTACCTCGAGGAGAAGAAAAAGCCTCGGATCATACGCCCGTCTGGTGTTCTTTAGGGGAATAGTAACTTTAATTTGTATCTACACCTCTGAAGCTACTTTTCATTTGTTTCATTTTCGCTTAAACTTACATTAAATGTGCGAATGTGGGAAAAGAAAAATGAATAACGACCTAAAGTTTGCAGCAAGGTATATTGTTGTCTTTTGCCTTGGTTTTCTGGCATTTATGAGTATGAATGTGGCGTGGGGTCAACCAGCTACCTCAACTCACAATTTAAAAAGACCACCAGGTGTTGAAGAGATTTTAAAATCTCGACCACATGTAAAAAAGCCTGCTGAAGCCTATAGTGATAAGCTTTCTACTATCCAGAAATTTGCCCTTTGGATCACCGACCAGGTGGGGACATTTGGGTTTTTTATGATTATACTACTTTGGACAGTGATATGGCTTTCCTGGAATACGCTAGCGCCCAAAGTATGGAGATTTGACCCTTTCCCAGGGTTTGTTCTGTGGCTTTTTATGTCCAATGTAATTCAAATCTGCCTTATGCCCTTGATCATGGTAGGTCAAAATTTGCAAGGGATTCAGACGCAAAGTTTGGCAGAGTCTGATTTTGTTGTGAATAAACGGTCGGAAAAAGAAAACGAGCTTATTATCCGACATATGGAATATATTGAGTATAAGTTTGAGTTGCTCGAAAAAGAGGTAAAAGGGAAGCTTAGAATAGCTAAGGATGCTTTCTGAAAATTAGTTTTTTCCTCCCATAATTTTTTTATGGCGATACTGTTCCCATTGGGTTAGATTTCCCGCATCGTAATCAAAAGGAAAAAATAATGAACAGCCGGATTGCTGAAAAACCCGAGCAACATTTTATTGGTCGTGAAACACGAACAAGTAATGAGGCGGAGTTTAATCCTGAAACAGGAAAAATACCTGGAGCATGGGAGAGCTTTTTTAAGTTGGGGGCAGCGGAAGCTATTCCCCAAAAAATTGCTGACAATCAATTATACGGACTCTATTCGGATTACGCTTCCGATGAGAAAGGGCAGTACTCTTTCTCCATAGGAACTATAGTGAAAAATACAGACTCTGTTCCAGAGGGGTTTGTCGTAAAAACTTTACTAGCGTCAAAATATCTCGTTTTCAAAACAGAAAAGGGGCCTATGCCCGCTGTTGTGATTGCTGCGTGGCAGCATATATGGAAATATTTTGATGGGAATCCAGAGTATATAAGGACTTATACGGGTGACTATGAGCTCTATGGAGAAGACGCGCGTGACCCTGAGAACACAAGTTTGGAAATATATATTGCCGTTGAGTAAGCCAATTCCAGGCTAATACTGGTAATGTTTTTCTACCGTCTACCAAAGAGCTTTTCAATGTCTTTGAGTTTCAACTCAACGTATGTGGGTCGGCCGTGATTACATTGGCCTGAGTGGGGCGTTTGTTCCATCTGGCGCAAAAGGGCATTCATTTCCTGGAGGGTCAGAATGCGACCTGCCCTGACACTGCCATGGCAGGCCATGGTGGACCAGATTTCTTGAATTTTTTCTTTAAGCACCAGAGCGTCCCCAAAGGATACAATCTCGTCCACTAAATCTTTGATGAGTCCTTGAGCATCCACAGTTCCAAGAATAGCTGGGGTTTCACGGACCAAAATGGCATCCTTTCCAAAGCCCTCAATGAGAAGTCCAAAGGTTTTGAGATCGTCTTTGAAAGCAAGAAGGCGCGCGGCTAGATCTTCGGTCAAATTAACGACTTCAGGTATTAAAAGTGCTTGTCGCTTGATGCCATCGGCCGCCAAAGATTTTTTAAAACGCTCGTATACGAGACGTTCGTGGGCGGCATGTTGGTCCACAACAACAAGGCCATCTTTAGTTTGGGCGACGATATAGGTCTCATGAATTTGGGCCCGCGCAGCCCCTAGGGGATAATCTGTTGCTTCGTCATCTGGTGTTTCAACAGGGTAAGGGGCTCCCTTTGCCGAGGGGTGAATATCAAACTCTGGCAAAGTCGCTGAGGGAGTGGCAGATGGAGCTGGACTACCGCTTGATCGGGGATACGTGGCGTATGATTGGGACGTTGGCCGTTGGCTATAGGATGGGAATGTATTGCCAGAAGCAGGAGTCGTTTGGAAGGCATTGATTGCTTGATTGGCAACGGTTGTAGAAGCCTGGTGTCCAGATCCAGATAGGGCGTGTCGTAGACTGCTGACGATCAGGCTACGGATGAAATTTCCGTCTCTGAAGCGGACTTCAGTCTTAGCAGGGTGGACATTTACATCCACTTGCTCAGATGGGCACTCTATGAAAAGAGCCAAAAGGGGGTGGCGGTCGCGCGCTAGAAAGTCTTGATAGGCGGCCCGAATAGCGCCTGCAAGAAGACGGTCTCTGACCGGCCGACCATTCACAAAAAGATACTGGAAGGTCGCATTGCCTCGGTTGAGAGTCGGAATACCGGCGTAACCAGTCAAGTTTACGCCATCTCGATTTCCTGTAACCAGGAGAGCATTATCTGAAAACTCTTGGCCCATGATTCCTTTCAGACGATTGAGTTGGCCATCTTCCGAAGAATCACCATCGAGAGTTGAAACTGTTTTATCACCATTTTTGAGGGTAAAAGTGATTTTGGGATGGGCCATTGCTTGGCGTTGAATGACGTCTTGGATATGGGAAAACTCGGTTGTTGGCGTTTTCAGAAACTTAAGACGGGCAGGGGTGGCAAAAAATAAATCACGAATTTCAACTTTTGTTCCCACGGGAAAAGAGGCGGGAGTGGCAGGGGACTTGTCTCCTCCTTCTATCTTCAGACACCAACTTGTATCTGAGGATTTGGACCGAGATGTAATGGAAAGTCGGCTTACAGCCCCAATGGAAGGAAGGGCTTCTCCGCGAAAGCCAAGAAATTGGATGTTGAAAAGGTCTTCGTTGGGCAATTTTGAAGTGGCATGGCGTTCGACACAAAGTTCCAGGTCTTCTTTGGACATCCCTGTTCCGTTATCTGTTACGGAAATCAAACTACGGCCCCCATCACGAATGATCACATCAATTTTATTTGCACCAGCATCTATGGCATTTTCTATGAGTTCTTTGACAGCAGCGGCAGGACGCTCAACGACTTCTCCTGCAGCTATTTGATTGATAAGGGTGGGATGGAGGAGTCGAACCGTCATATTGATAACCTTTCTCTCGTGAGAATTTTTCCTTGCTCTACAGCTGGTTGATCAAAGGGATCAACGTCTAAAAGTTTAGCTGCAAAAACAGTTTCAAGCATGAAATGCATCATTAGGGCGCCTATGGTTTTTTCACAAATGGAGGGTAGGTAAAAAACACGCGTAGGACAACCATTTTTTAAGAGTGTTTCTTTGGTGGCTTCTTGTTCAGCTTCTATTAGGGTTTCTAAGGTATGCCCATTCAGATAAGCAAGGGCCGGATCGTTTGTTTTGATGGGGGTGCCGGACTCAGCTGGTTCTTTTAGAAGCAGGGTAAACATTTTGTCTTTTGGGCCATCCAGATATAGTTGTAATTGACTGTGTTGATCCACAGCACCGAGGGCGCAAATAGGCGTTGTTCCGCGACCCTGTTTTCCCAATGATTCGGCCCAAAGTTGACGGTACCATTTGCTAAAAATGGAGAGGCGATCTACGTAGGGCATCATAACAGTCTGATTAACGTTTGCCTTTTGATTAAGGCCCACGCTTATGGCGGCTCCTACAAGAGGAGGAGCATCGTGAGGAATTGTGGCATTTATTGTTTCAGATAAGACTTCCTGGGCACCTTCAAGTATTTTATTGGGATTGAGGCCAGAGAGCAGTGCCGGAATAAGTCCCACTGAGGATAGAGCGGAAAAGCGTCCTCCGACTTGTGGGTCATGGGGGATGAAGGGTAAGTTATGTTCAACTCCAATGCGTTTCATGGGAGAATCTTTATCTTCTGTGAGAAGGGTGAAATAGGTACGTAACTCTCTTTCTCCCACTTCTTTTTTCCAAGCTTCTAAACATAATAATAGCTGTGCATTGGTTTCAGCAGTTGTTCCCGATTTTGAAATAGCGATAACGCCGGTGTCTTTTAGGCATAGTTTATTTAATTGAGTGGCAAATGTATGGGGATCAATATTATCTAGAAAATATAGCGTAGGTTTAGTGGATGGTTTTTTTAAAACATGAAAAGCCTGTCCTGCTAGACTAGATCCCCCTGTTCCGAGGATTAAAATATTAGAAAAATGTGACGTGTAGGTTTGGATATAAGAATGGAGTGAGTCGAGTACTTGGCTATCTTGAAGACATTTAATGAAGGGCCAATTCTGGGATTTAGGATCTTTCTTAAAGGCGTCAAATAGAGGTGTAATTTTTTCAAGCTGATCCGACAAATCTTGAATATGGAATTGTGTATTTTTTCCAATACACCCCGTAATGTCTTGAAGGTATGTGCTCATATTTGGAGTCTTTCACTATTTGTTTAGAGGCCTTCAGGTTTTCCAATCACAATAAAAGTTAATGTGTTTGGATTAAAGAGTTTTTTTGCAACACGATTAATATCCTCGAGTTTTAAATTTCTTATGATTGTTTCTCGATCTTCAGGATAAGTGCTTGGTAGGTGGTCCAATTGTAGATTGAGGACATGTTTAGAGGTTTTTGAAAGGGATGTGAAATTCATAGGATAGTTCCCAAGAAAATACGCTTTGGCTTCGGATAATTCTTGTTGGGTAATGCCGTTGTCCTGGAGTTTTTTCCATTCCTTCCGGATAATCTGGGTAACCTTTTTAACGGAAGCATTTTTGGTATGAATTTCGCCGGTTATAAGACTTGTATGCTGATTCCAATCTAACCAAACTTGTGTGTTATAGGCGAGCCCACGTTTTACACGTATTTCTTCCGAAAGACGCGAAACGTGTTCTTCTCCCCCCAGCAAATAGACGAGGAGATAGAGGGCAAAAAAGTCGGGGTCACTGCGCAGTTTCCCTTTTTGAGCAAAGAGAATGACGCTCTGGGGAGAGTCTTTTTTTCTGACAATAATATTTCCAGAAAGTTTTGGTTCCGGTTTTGCCACATTTTTTATGTGCGACTTTTCAGGCAAGCTGCCAAAGGTCTGATCCACCAGATCAGACAGTTTTGAAGGCGTAATATCCCCTGCAACTGAGATGATCAGGTTGTCTTTGGTAAAATGATCTTTCATAAAGGCTTTAAGATCGGAAATCGTTACACCCTGAATCCCTTCTAGAGTTCCGGTTAAAGGAGTTTCATAAGGATGTCCTTCGAAGAGTATTTTCCAAAGAGTGCTTTGAGCAATGTCAGTGGCGTTCCCAGTGGCTATCACAGCGTTATGGGGATATTGCTTTCGAACTTTTTCCACTTCCAGGCGATCAAGGCGGATATGTTTAAGAATTAAAGAAAAGGTTTTAAAAGCATGGGAAAGACTGCTGGTGACAACCTTAGTGCTGAGAAGGAAATTATCCTTATTGATATAGGCTTCCACTGAGTCAATGCCCACGTTTTCAAGGTATTGGCCAAACTGGTGACGATCTAGATTTGCAACGCCGTGGAACAAGAGGTCGGTTAACATAACAGGCAGACCTTCCCTAGCGTGTGGAGCGTAGGAGGCCCCAGATTTCTGGAAGGCTATATCTATAGATACCAAAGGGACGGAATGATCTTCCACGAGCCAGACATGAAATCCTTTAGGTGTTTCAATTTCTTGAATATTCACAGCCAATGATGGGGATGTATTTAGGAAAATGCTTCCTACGATCAATACTGTCAGAAAAGTGAGAGATCTTAAAAGTTTCATTCTAGTGTCCCACTGGGTTCAGAACTCTTCAATCCTTTTGCAACGATACGGGGTGGGGAACCGAATACTTTTCGGATCACGGAGTTTACATCGTGCCGGGTAACATTTTTAATATTTTCTGGCCAAGATTCAAGGGATTGTATAGAGCGTTCAGACATAATGGTCAGGCCAATGTTTTCTGAGATATCTGCTAGGCTTTCTTTTTCATAAACAACCGATCTTAGGAGAATCTGTTTCGCTCGTTCTACTGCCTCATGCGTAACACCTTGTGTAATTATGCGAGAGAGCTCAGCCTGCAAAGTGGATTCAAGTTTAGGCAACTCATGAGCCCATATGGCCCCGATGGAAATACGAAAGGGAGAAGGAGATCGTAAGCCAGGAGAATATCTAGAGGAAACCCATTGGGCAAGTTTTTGATTTTTAATAAGGGCTTTGTAGAGTTCTGCGTTAGAGCTTCCGGTGAGAATTTTTGAAAAAATTTGGAGAGCATAGGCATCCTTCGCGGGGACTGACTTTAAATTCGGAGCATCATAAAAGACTTCAAATAAAATACCTGGTGAGCTTGGGCTTTTTAGCACTACCTCTTGAGTGGTTCCGTGATGAATGGGCTCCTTCACCCATCTTCGTTCCGGCTTTGAGTCTTTGGGCAAATGGCCATAATATTTTTCAGCAAGTGTCTGTGCCTCCTCTAAAGTGATATCCCCGACGAGGGTAAGGACAGCATTACTGGGCATATACCATTTTTTAAGAAAATTGACCGTGTCTGCTTTTGTTATTTTTTCGATTTCATTTTTCCAGCCCAAAATAGGAGTCCCATAAGGATGGTGTGTGTAGAAAGCAGCCATGGCGCTTTCGTTTAGTTGATCAAAGGGATTGGTCTCAATGGTCATACGTCGCTCTTCTAAAATAACGCGCCTTTCTGATTCCATAAGATCATCGGTAATCTGGAGATTTTCAAATCTATCAGATTCTAGTGCCATAAGTTTTTCAAGATTATCTTTGGAGACTTGGAATGTATAATAGGTGTAATCATGTGTTGTGTAAGCATTTCCTTCCCCCCCCATACGCATAATTTTTTTTGGAAATTCCAGAGGCTTGTACGTTTTGGCGCCGCCCTTTATGCGAAGATGCTCCAGAAAATGGGCCAGCCCGGATTTTCCTAGGGGATCATCGGCTGCACCTACTTTGAACCACAATGAATGGTTGACAACAGGTGAGCGCTTTTGGCTGACAATAAAGACCTGGAGACCATTTTTGAGCGTAAATGAGCTTGGGTTAAAAACCTCGCTCCACACGCCGCTTGGGAACAAAAGAATTAAAAAGAAAGTTGCTTTAAGAGAAAGGCTGAGAGACGTAAAGGAGTCTCTTCCAAGCATGCCTACATATCTCCAGGGAGCTTTCCGTCATGCTGTGTCTTATATTCTTTTTTCGGGTCAACGGCTTTCCCAGGCTGATCTTTGTTCTGCCAGAAAAGCATTTTTTGGACAAAAGTCTTGTCCATTTGAGCGACTTTTGCTTCCTGATCAACCGTCTCTCGGATATTAGAGGCTTCTTCTTGAGTCGTTTTTGTGTATCCAGCTAGGTCCAGGAACGCGTTTTCACCTGCCGAGGGGCTATAGTTGGCAGTTCTTTCAGTTGAGCGCTGATTGTTTTGTCCAAACAGGGCTTGTTCGGCCTGTTCAGTTGCTGTGAGTGCTCGAGAATCAGTTGATTCACTTTTCGAAGAGCCTGCACCTCTGGTAGGCTGTTGATTAAAATTAGGAGGCAAGGATAAGGGTGCGCGGTTAATAACGGTAAACTCATCGGGGGAGCTCCGGTCGAGTCCCAGTGCCTTTCGTGTGTCACCACATCCGGAAAGGGCGACTGGAATTGCGAGAATGGCCATCAGGCGTAATAAAATCATAAAGAACCTCTACATGGTTAATTCGGATACTTTGTAGATCTTTTTTTGGAAAGAAGCAAGGACTCAATGACGAGCCCAGCAACTCCAATGGTGATAAAAGTATCGGCTACATTAAAAGCTGGCCAGTAGAATTTATCAATATGGAAAGATAAAAAGTCTATGACGGCTTCGAATCGGAGACGGTCAATCAAGTTGCCGATCGCTCCTCCTAAAATCATGCTAAGGCTTAAACTAGAAAAAGTATCTTTGGACCGGTATAGCCAGATACTAAGGGCGAAAATGGCTATAAGTGTAATGATAATCAGTCCCCATGTCCTTATGGGGCCATAGTTACCATCATTAAAGACACCAAAACTAATTCCTCGATTCCAAACCAATACTAAATCGAAAAAGGGCGTAATAGAAATCCCCTTTTTCAGGACGTACCCATATTGCAGAACAAAAAACTTTGTTAGTTGATCTACGATGATAATTGCACAACACAGAAGATATCCAAGACGGGTTGAGCCTAAGTTACGCGGCATCGTTTTGACCGTAGTCGTTGACAGCATCAATACACCTCTTACACAAAGTTGAATGTTGGCTTGAATCACCAACTTCAGGAAGAATTTTCCAACATCTTTCACATTTCTCGCCGGAAGTAACTTGGACAGAAATGCCCACATTGGGAACATCTTCTAGGGTGAATGCTTTTTCTGGGATCTGGCCTTCAATCATTTGTGCGGAAGAAACAATACTTATGTCGGCAAGGTTTTGTCCCATGAAGGCTTGGATGGTCTCAGAGTCTGCGTGGACCATGATAGAGGCCTGCAAACTTGATCCAAACTTTCCCAGGGCACGCTCTTTTTCGAGTGCCCCTGTAATGACACGCCGTGCGTTGCGGATGATATTCCATTTGTGATTCAGAGTGTCGTTGAGCCACTCTGATGGGATGTCGCGAAACGTTTCTAGATGAATGCTATCTTCAGATTCTGGAAAACGAGCTAAATAGGCCTCTTCAGCCGTAAAGCACAGAATCGGTGCCAACCATTTTGTTAAATAGGTAAAGATGTGATCTAGAACCGTGAGCGTTGCTTTTCGGGTATCACTATTTTTAGCATCGCAATAGAGACTGTCTTTACGGATGTCAAAATAGAAGGCTGACAAATCTTGGGAACAAAACGTATGAAGCTCTGTCAAAAAGACATGAAAGTTGAAAGTTTTTAAGGCTTCCTGAGAACGACCGTCTAGCCATTGGAGGCGGTGTAAAACGTATTTTTCCAGTTCAGGGAGATCTTTATAATTTACACGATCTTTGTCGGAGAACTTGGATAGATTTCCCAGAAGAAATCGCAAGGTGTTACGGAATCGCCGATAGATATCTTGCAGCTGTTGGAGAATATCCTTTCCGATCCGGAGGTCTTCGGTGTAGTTGGAGCTAATGGCCCAAAGGCGGATAATATCGGCCCCAAAGTCTTTGATCAGATCCAATGGTGAAATAACATTGCCCAAGGATTTAGACATTTTGTAGCCTGCTTTATCCAGGACAAAACCATGGGTAAGAACCGACTTAAAGGGGGCTATTCCTTCAAGGGCGCATGATTCTAAGAGGGAGACTTGGAACCATCCTCTATGCTGATCTGATCCCTCCAAGTAGAGAGATGCCGGAAAAGCCAAATCTTTTCGAGTCTGCAAGACAAATCGATAGGAGGCACCGCTTTCAAACCAAACATCCGCAATGTCTTTCACCTGTTCATAGTCATCAGCAACGTAGGCTTTGCCCAGAAATTCTTGAGGATCTTTGGTGAACCAGATATCGGTGCCTTCTTCTGAGAAGGCTTCCACAATTCTGTCATTAACTTTTTCGTCCTTTAAAACGTCGCCAGATGTTTTTGAGACAAAGAGAGGAATAGGGATTCCCCAAGCCCGTTGACGAGAAAGGCACCAGTCGGGTCGTCCGTTCATCATGGCTTGAATGCGATTGCGGCTTTGAGCTGGGACCCAGTTGGTGTCTTCGATTGCCTTGAGAGATTTCTCGCGAAGATTATTTTTTTCCATGCTGACGAACCATTGGGGTGTCGTTCTATAAATAAGGGGAGCCTTTGACCTCCAGGAGCAAGGATAACTGTGAACAATCTTATCTGCGCTGATGAGAGCGTCTTGAGCTTGGAGTTGCTCTATGACTTTATCGTCGGCTTTAAAGACGTGTTGGCCAGCAAACAAAGGGACTTGTTCGTAGAAAAGACCATCGGGCCCGACAGTTTCAGGGACTTCCAAATTGAACTGTTTGCCAATGAAAAAGTCTTCTTCACCATGTCCAGGCGCTGTATGAACCAGTCCAGTTCCCTGGTCTATTGTGACATGATCTCCAGGTAACAAAGGAACATCATGTTCATAACCCTTACCATGGAAGGGGTGATGACAGATGGTTCCGCCAAGTTTCTCTCCCTTGAACTCTTTGAGAATGTCACAGGATTCTATACCGGCTTTTTCTTTAAAGTCATCCAAAAGTTCCTTGGCAATGATAAGGGTTTCACCAACTTTTAAAGAACCTTTATGATCCGAGTCCTTTTCGACGTCTTTTTTAATTTTGATGAGGAGGTAGTCTACCTCTGGCCCAAAGCAAACGGCGCGGTTCCCTGGAAAAGTCCAAGGTGTCGTTGTCCAAATGACGGCGGCACTTCCTTTTAGCTCGGGGAAATCTGTCTTGCTGACTGGAAAACGCACATAAATGCTTGAAGAGGTTTTATCATGATATTCGATTTCAGCATCAGCCAAGGCAGTTTTCTCAACCACCGACCACATTATGGGCTTAACGCCTTTATAGAGATTTCCCATCATTAAAAAGTCAAATAGGCTTTTAACAATCAGGGACTCTGAATGGAAATCCATTGTTAGATATGGATTTTCCCAGTCACCAAGAACTCCGAGCCTTTTGAATTCAGAGCGCTGGATATCAACCCATTTTTTGGCTTCTTTGCGACAATCAGAGCGAATATGAGCAATGGGAATATCTTCCCAAACCTTTCCGGCTTTTCTAGCTTTCTCTTCAATTTGTCGCTCTATGGGAAGGCCATGACAATCCCAGCCAGGGACGTATGGGGCATCATAGCCTCTCATTTGGTAAGCTTTGATAACGACATCCTTCACAATTTTATTGAGAGAGGTTCCCATGTGAATATGTCCATTGGCAAAGGGAGGACCATCGTGGAGGATGAACTTTTCACAATCCTTTGCGTTCTCTCGTAGTTTTTTGTACAGGTCAATTTTTTGCCATTTTTCAAGAATCTTTGGTTCTTGTGTTGGAAGATTTCCTTTCATGGGAAAGGATGTTCTCGGCAAAAATATTGTTTCCTTGTAACTGACGGTCATTTTATTCCCTTAAGTGAGATGATTCTTGTTCCATTCATAAGGCAATGCATTGCCTTTTTCCAGTGGATTTTTTAAGGGAGAAAATCGAGTTGCAAAATTCAACGGAAGTTGGAGTGTAATTTTTTGGCAAAAGATGGCTCTTACAGACTATATTTTCTTGATATTTTGTGTATAGTATAAGAAAAAATATCGCGTACGGTTTGGAAGGTCCTAGCATGAATCGGGGCTTTATGTTTACGATAAACCGTGATTCTATACCTTATAGGGGAGATAAAATGACAGAGACACTTCCAGAGAGCGCAGTTTTGCCGCCTGATTACAAGCCATCAAAAAGCGAAGACTATATGAGTCCCAAACAGCTGGAGTATTTTCGGCAAAAATTATTGAAATGGCGTTCTGAGTTGTTACATGAATCAGAAGAGACTCTTCACCATCTTCAGGAAGAGGATCATTTCGAGCCAGATATGGCTGATCGCGCAACTTCAGAAACAAATCGTTCTTTGGAACTACGGACACGCGATCGGGAACGGAAGCTGATTTCTAAAATCGATTCGGCGCTAGCGCGAGTTGAAGAGGATACATACGGCTATTGCGAAGAAACAGGTGATCCCATCGGTCTGGCTAGATTGGAGGCGCGTCCCATTGCAACCCTTAGTCTGGAAGCACAAGAACGCCATGAACGGATGGAAAAGACCTACCGCGACGAGTAGATCAATCAGCCCCCGTGAAGATGGCACTTTAACCCATCGTATCTAACTCGGATTTCGTAAGCGATTTCTTTCAAGAGATCACTATGCACCGAATTGGTGGATTGTTGAAATTCTGTCATTTTAGAGACATGCTCATGAGCGAGGCGTCGGCACTGTTTAGAGCGTCGGTCAGTTGTATTCTTTGACCAGAATAATTCTTCGTGGAGCCACTCACTCAGAACAGAATCCATCTCATTTACTTCTGTTTGGAATGTATCTGCTGTGCCTACAGGTTCTTCTGTGCCAACAGGTTCTTCTTGAGCGTAGGTTGGCTGAGAAAACACAATTAATGCAGAGAATAAGACGAACAGTATTTGGGACTTCATAAAGCACTCTCCTTTATAAGGCTTTCCATTTCAGGTTATGGTCAAAACCTTAAAACTTTGTTAGTTCTTATTTTTTAATATTAAACGTTTTTGATACGAATAGAAAGCCCATGATACCAGCGCCTAAGGAATTTTTCGAAATACTTCAGCTTGGAGAGCAAGAAATTCCCGTGCTTTTAAGAAAGAGTCGGACCGCAAAGAGGCTTTCTTTGCGATTTGCTCATACAAAGGATCAGTTGCTACTGACTGTGCCACCGGGTATTTCTCAGCGTGCGGCCAGAAAATTTATACATCAATCCCACGACTGGATTATTTCTAAGGCTCAAAGGCCCGTGAAGCGTGAGGCGTTCACCGATGGGGTGCAAGTGCCAATTTTGGGAAAACCCTACGTTTTTAGGTATCATGAGGGAAAGCGAGCTCATGTTTGGGTAGAGGGACAGGAAGTTTCCTTTAGGGGACCAGAAGAAAGGCACCAGTTCATCACGGAAAAATGGATTCGACAGCTCGCCCAATCTTATTTGGAAGAGTGTAGCCAGGATTATGCCGCTATGATCGGTGCTCAACTTAACCAGGTGCGGGTTCGAGATACAAAATCCCGATGGGGGAGCTGTTCCGGAGAGGGGAATATTTCTTACTCGTGGCGTCTTGCCTTTGCGTCTCTCGAAGTGGCTCACTATGTGTGCGTCCATGAAACAGCCCACCTAAAGGAAATGAATCATGGACCAGATTTTTGGAAGATTGTAGAGCAGCTATGTCCAGACTATAAAATCCATAGAACTTGGCTGAAAAAAAATGGATCCCAACTGTTTCGGTTCGGTTCGTAAATTTTCCCATTGCAAACAGTAGGTAGTAAAAATTGTTTTGACTTCTGTCATTCGGCCTATTCATACTACCAATTAGTATAAATGCAATTGTTGCGCATAGTGTTATAAACATGCAATGCGTAGAGTTGTAAAAAAAGTCTGGGAGAATAATAATGAAAAAATCACTTAAAAACGTCCTTTCCGTATTCGCAGTTATAACCAGCATAGGTTTAATGTCTAGTTTTGAGGCAAATGCGTGGGTCTCTGCTGACTTGGCAACGGTTGGTTTGGGGGCAGCGAATGATGCTTTCAGTAATACAAATACAGTATCCACACGTATTAAAGGAGTTGTGGACGAAATACCTAGTTTTGAATACGAGGGTTCTGGAAACTCCGATTTCGTTGGTAAGGGGGTAATGGCAGAGGATTACACGGCACGTCTTATGAGAGCAGTTGATTCAGTTACAGAAGTAGAATCGAAATTGGCTAAGAAGGCACCTAATAAAGTTGACAAAAGAACGATGGATCAAGTCAAAAATTATTGGCTCGCAAATCCTGATGCTTCGAGTACCTACAGAAAAAAAATTGGCGATAGAACTGAGGGTTTAATGGTTGACCGTCAGGATTATTATTACTTTGCAGATTTTCTTGGAAATGATGCAATGGACGAAATAGCTCGTCTTAACTCAGTGGGTGCTCTGACAGGAACAGCAGGAATATCTCCAATTGATATGTTTGTTAAGTCTCAACGTGTGAAAACGCCTGATTTTGACCAAGAATCAGCCAGAGAAAACAATGCAGCGCGCATAATGATTGAAGATGCGCAAGAATTGGCACGTGTCTTTAATACGAAAGATGCTAAAAAAGCTCGCAAGAAATTACTTCGGATCGTGGAAGATAGGGGTAAGTGGGCAAGCTTCGAAGCACTTGAAGGCAGTAGAGGTGATGTCATAAGAGCACAACTTCTGGAGTGGTCACGACTGTCTGCAAAAGAATTTAACAAGAGATACAAAACCGAAATCAGGCTCAGCTTAAGAGAATCAGCAGAAGAACTATTTGACCCTGCAGATAAAGAGCTTGTCAAATCTGTTCAGTCAGGAAATGTGGTCGCTACGTTTAACTTGTTTCAACTTTTAGCTCCTTTGGTGGATAAAAATGATGCTGAGGCGGGAACTATTTTAGTGGCTGTTCTCAAGTCACTTTCTCAGCAAAAGTTTTCTCCTGCAGTGAGCATGCTTGGTCAGGTCTACAGGTTTGGTTGGTGGGGTGAGGATAGAAATGAAAATCTCGCCAGTATGTATTGGGCAATGCTTCCTAACGACAAAAATGCCTTGGAAAGTAGACACCAAGTGAGGGGCAAGTTTGTAGAAGGGAAATCCGATTTGTATCGGGCAGCAGGATTAGGAAACGCCCATGCTCTTAAGGACCAAAGAACCACACTAAGAAATGAAAGGGTTCTAAAATGGTTGAAGATTCTTGGGAGCGCAAGCTTGGTAGGATTAACGGCGGCTGAGCTTGTTGTAGGTGCAGCTCTTCCGATTCCATTGCCACCGCTTCCAATACCATAAGAATCTTAAGTAGAATAATCCCTACGGGAGAGAGGCGGAGGTGAAAACCCCGTCTCTTTCTGGCAGGAAAGTTCAACTTCTAACTTAGGATTGTTGAACGGTTAAAAAGTTAAATTTTTACTTTGAATACAAGAGATAACGATATTTACTTTGACTTAATAAGAATGTGTCGTTCATAATATGAATACTAAATGTCTGGGAGAATAATAATGAAAAAGCCACTAGGCTATATGGTGTCGTCATTTGCCATTTTAACAATTTTTGGAAGCTGCTTAGCCGGTGATGCATGTGCAAAATCGGAAGTGCTAGATGCTGAGGAACAAAATGTGAAGCCTCAAAAAGCTTCTAAAAGAAATTTAGTAGCACGTATGTTCTCGTCGGCGAAAAATAGAATTGTTAGAAAGTTTTCTGGGCTGTTTGGGATTAGACTTAATGATGAGTCAGCTTCTGCCCTCAGGCCAATTTCGTTATCCATCTCAAATGACGTGCTCACCCTAACACCTAAAGAAGCCATTGAAGGCACAAGCGTTTCGGAAAATTTATCACCAAAGGCCATCAAGGCAACTCGGCGTGCCATGGTAGCAATTGGTCTCGCTGATACGGTGGGTCCTGTTTTGGAAGTTAAGGATACGGATGAAGCTCGGAAAATGCTAAATGAAGTCATTGCTGAGCTCCGGAATGGAACAAAGTTAAGCCAGCTTGATCCAGACACCTTTAGAAAAGAAATAAAAGCCCTTTCAAAAGTTGCTGAGGGCTCAGGGGATGAACTTAAAGAGGGGCTTACCACTACAGTTGCACATTTTCATAGCCGTAGTGAAGAAGAGCTAAAAAGAGCCAATGCGTCGGGCAGTTCGCTGGCACGGATGAATTTAGTTAAGTTTAAGGCGAGAGCCCATTTGAACGGTGCTTCGATTACGGGTGATGTGATTTCAGAGGCCATGTCTCTTGCGGGTGATGGTGTAGTAGAGGCTCTAACATTTCTTGGATTCGCATATGAAAAGGGTTTATTTGGTTTAGATCGAGATACGTTTCTAGCGGCACAATTCTATCGTCACGCTGTTGCCGCAAATGATCCAACAGCAGGCCCCCTTTTAAAGGAATTAACCAGAACTTCTTCTGGGGTTGGGGGAAAAAAATTGGGTAGTGTGATGGATCCGGGCGGGGTAGTAGGGCCTTTTGGAGGAATAGCAGGGTTTTAAAACTAAAGTCTGGGAGGCGAAGGTACTATGATTGAGTAGGGTGACTTTGACATTCTTTGAAATTCAAACTTTGAGAAATGGCTAAATATATGGGCTGCGCATCGGGCACTAACAGGACGATTTCAGGCCTAAAATGGTTGGTTGTGTGTCGGAGACTAACAGGACGATCTAAAGCCTAAAAAGACTTTAGAAGAGTAGATTGAGAGTCGGAAGGTAAAATTGGGAAGGTAATTCAGGAAGGTAATCATGAATATAAAACAGATAGCTACGGTTGTAGCCCTATCTCTGATGGGGACAATGCAGATGAATTCGGTTTGGGCTGACGGAGTGTTTGACGTCTTAGGAGATGTAGCTGGGATACTTGGAGATGCAGAAGGTTTGTCTGATAGACATACAGGGAAAGCTGTTTCTGCGAAAAAAAAAATGGATCCGGAAAAAGTAACCTTAACGCCCAATTATTTTAAGAGGGTTGGCTCTGTATCTAAAATATATAGGTTTTTAAGAAATAGAAAATTATCTAATGCCTTCGAATTTTCTGAACTAATTCACACTTCAGGACATCTAATGTTAGACAATGAAGCATATTATAAGGAATCAAATCTTACTTCTGTTGATAAAAAATTACGTACCATAACCAACAGGGGAGCAAAAATTAGACCTGAGAATTTCTTTATAGGATCTAAGCCTACTTACGATAAAGTTACGGCAAATACTAATAATTTGGCGGTAGAAAAATACAATGAGGCTATGGACCTATTTGAGCAGATTGGGAGTAGGAAGTTCAAAAACCTTTTTACACGGCAAAAGTTAAGTCAGTTCGTAACTGCTGTTAAGGAAGGTGATGTTACTGAAATCGTAAATATGGGATCAGATGCAAAGAACAGAGTTGTAAACTATATGACGTCTCTTCTTGAAGAGAAAAATCCAGAAAAGGCACTAAAAAGTCTACTTTTCGAAAGAGCGAGTAACCTTTTAGTAGAGGTTGAAAGGCATTTAAAAAGCATTGTTACGAAAAGTGCCGTAGCTTCATATAACTTGGCTTTAGTGTACATGCGGCAAGAAAGCAACCACGGTCATAAGGGAGAGCTGGGTGAGTATATAATGGAATATTTAAGAAAACCTGCTTCAAAAGGGTTTGCGCCTGCGGCCTTTACCTATGCTTATTTAAATCGTAAAGGAATCTTTTCTCCGAAAAATTATGGATTGGCTGAATCGCTCTTTGAGATGATAGAAAACGTGGATCCTAGAGCGCCATTTATGAAGGCTCGGATGATGCTGAGCAGCGCTATTTTCAATAACTTGGATTTTAATTCTGAAAAGAAAAGAGATACAGATCTTCTCAATTCAGAAGCTATGCCTTCACTAAGAAAGGCTGCTGCAATGGGCTATGAGCCAGCGAACAGCAATTATACTTGGAAGGTGAGAAGGAAGGATCTCGCAATCTATTCAAGACCTTTTATAAAGGTGTTCAATGCCGCAAAGGGACTCTTGAGACTGTAAAAAGCAGCCTAAAATTGATGGAACATGAAGAGAGTTTTGGATAGTGTATGGAGTTTTGAACTGGGTCTTTAATAGGCATTTTTGCACTCATCCAGAACTTTCTTTTGCAATTAATAAGATTGTATGTTCTTCCGTGAGATCCAAAAGAATGTATCCGGATAACGTTGTGCAAAAGTGCTAAATTTTTAGCTCAAATATTGACTTAAAACACATCCTTACCGAATTTCTGTATAAAAGCATTGACCTTCCTTTGGCAATGGGTATCATGCTCGAGGATAAATTTGCCCCTGTGGCGGAACTGGTAGACGCGGTAGACTCAAAATCTATTTCCCGCAAGGGAGTGGGAGTTCGACTCTCCCCGGGGGCACCAAGTAAATTGAGGAATTTTTTATATGATTTCCTTTAAGTATCTGGGGAATGATTCATGACGATTGCCGTCAAGCCGGAGTCAAAGAAACGGACTGGGATGCTCCATATTCCACAAGGCATATGGGGAATAGGACTTTCAAATCTATTTATCAATGTTTCCATGGTCATGGTGTATAGCCTTTCCGCCATTTTCTTAACATCCGTGCTAGGGGCAAGTGCGGCGGTCATGGGGCTTTTGGATGGAGTGGTTGAGGCCGTTGCCCTGACCAGTCGTATTTTTTCTGGCGTCCTAAGTGACTATCTGCGACGACGCAAGTTGCTTTTGGGTTTTGCCTACGGACTTGCCTTTATCTCACGTATAATGGTTGCTCTTTCTGCGAGCGTGGGTGGTTTTTTTGCTGGGAGATTAACGGATCGACTGAGCAATGGATTACAGGCAGCGCCTCGAGATGCTCTCGTGGGCGATATTGCGCCGAAGGAGATCAAGGGTGAGTGCTATGGCTTGCGCCATGCTCTGACCGTTGTGGGGTCTTTTGCTGGAGCCCTGGTGGTTATCCCCATTATGTATTTCACCGACGATGACTTTTATGCGGTTTTCTGGGCCGCCTGTGTTCCGGCTCTTATAGGATCTGTCCTTCTGTTCTTTATGGTGAAAGACCCCCTTCTCCATGCCAAGGCTCAGGGGAAGGAAATAAAAGGGCCCAGAGGTAAACTTCAGTGGCGTGACCTTCACTCTTTTAGTGGGGATTATTGGGGGCTTATTGTTGTTGCCTCGATGTTTATGCTCGCCAGATTTTCTGAGGCTTTTCTTATCTTAAGGGTGAAGGGGCTGGGCGTTAGCTTGGTATACATATCCCTCGTCATGTTAGTCATGAATCTATTCAATTCGTTAAGTGCATATCCAGCAGGCGTATTGTCAGATCGCTTTGATCGCCGAATACTTTTGGGCATAAGTTTTGGGGTTCTTGTGCTTTCAAATTTGACTCTGGCATTTGCAACGACAATTTGGGTGGCATTCATCGGTGTGGCCCTGTGGGGTGCGCAAATTGGGATGAGTCAGAGTCTCTTGATGACCATGGTGGCTGATCGGTCGCCAGAGAAACTAAGAGCCACAGCTTTTGGATTCTTTTATTTCGTAAATGGCATTCTTCACCTGATCTCAAGTTGGGGGGCGGGTGTCATATGGGATTTCTATGGTCCAGCCTACACGTTCATCTCCAGTGCAATTTTTGCGAGCATCTCTCTATTGGGTGTGGGATTTTTAAGGAAAGTGACACAGTAAGCCAGTCTGGAGGCCGGGACCGGAATCGAACCGACGTACAAGGATTTGCAGTCCTCTGCATAACCACTCTGCCACCCGGCCACCTTTGTTTCGTATAGTGTGTGTCGTGGGTGAGGTCAAGGTTGTTGTTGAAATTGCAGCCTAAAATAGGGCGGTTTATTGTAGTTCCGATTTGAGAAGTTCTTTTAGCACCGTGGTGTCGCGCGTCGAAACCCAGCGATCACCCGTTTCATTCCAGGAAAAATGATGAGCGCCGCTTTTGGGGGATGAGAGCCAAATTTGTTGTGTGGGTTTATGGAGATTCAGCAAATACTGGTCACCGTTCTCAAATTCGATCGTTAATATACCCTCGTGGAAATCCACATCGGCCTTCTCTCCAAGCTGTTCTTCTAATTGCTCAGAAAGGGATTGGAGGTGGTTCAGGGCCCGAGTTTCAAAAGGAATTTTGAGAGTGTGCATGGCAGTTTCCAGAGTATTGACTAAAAAATAGGCAGATCACAGCTTCTCTTTGTAGTATAATGGAAATTAGAATGCAATAAGTGGGGATTTCATGAAGGCGTGTGTGTTACATAAACAAGCTCCCATTGAGACCAAGCCATTGGTGATCGAGGAGGTGCATACACCAGTTGTCTGGGCTAATGAAATTCGTATTCGCATACACGCCTGTGGAGTATGTCGGACCGACTTGCATATCGTCGAGGGGGATCTTCCCATGAAAAGGAATCCCACCATTCCAGGGCATCAGATCGTGGGTGCCGTGACTGAAATCGGAAATGGCGTCACTGAATATAAAATTGGGGATCGCGTCGGGGTGGCTTGGGTTAACCAAGTTTGTGGGGTGTGTAATTTTTGCATAACTGGTCGAGAAAATCTTTGTGATTCCATTCAGTATACTGGTTGGACAACCAGCGGAGGCTTTGCCGAAGAGATTGTGGTTCCCGTTGGGACAAGCTATCCAATTCCAAAACAATATGATGACTTAAATGCGGCCCCACTTCTTTGTGCAGGGATCATTGGTTATCGCGCATTGCGACTTACGGGCATCGATCAATGGAAAGGGGCTCGTGTGGGATTATACGGCTTTGGATCAGCAGGACATATTTGTCTTCAAATTTTGAAAGACTGGGGTGCAGACGTCTATGTATCGACCCGTGATAAAAAAAAGCACCAAGCTCTGGCAGAACAGATGGGCGCCCATTGGGTGGGAGGAGAAGGAGATATCCCCCCCGATAAATTAGACGCGGCAATTATTTTTGCACCGTCGGGGAAAGTTGTTCCCATTGCTCTTCAGGGCTTAAACAAGGGGGGCACAATTGTTCTGGGCGGGATCTATATGTCAGATATACCGTCTCTTAAGTACGAACTAATATACGATGAGCGGATAATCCGCAGTGTCACCAACTATACCCGCAGCGATGGAGAGCTATTTCTTAAAGAGGCTGCTAAAATTGGAATCAAGCCTGAGATCGAAGTCTTCTCCATGGAGACGGCAAATGAGGCTCTTATTGCTCTGAAAAATGATGCGATACAAGGGTCAGGCGTTCTTGAAATCCAATGATGAGATGTTTGCTCAAAAGTCTTTTTCTTTTGCTCCTGTTTCAGTGTACTCTCATAGGGCACGGAAAGGGAGCCCTTATGAAGGAAAGTGACGCCCAAATGTTTCGCAACCAGATGGTTGAGTTGCAATTGGCAAGCCGAGATATTTTAGATCCGACTGTTTTGAAGGTCATGGGAGAAACGCCTCAGCATCTTTTTATTCCCGAGGAAGTCCAGCATTTGGCTTATCGAGATGGCCCGCTTCCCATCGGTTGGGAGCAGACAATCTCTCAGCCCTATATTGTTGCCTTTATGACCCAGGCGGCCCAATTAACACCAGAAAGCAAGGTGCTTGAAATCGGAACAGGATCTGGATATCAGGCAGCGATTCTGTCTCAACTCTGCCAGGAAGTCTTTACCATTGAAATCGTAGAGCCGCTGGGCAAAAGGGCCCAGAGCCTTCTCAAGGAACTACACTATAGCAACGTTCATGTAAGAATTGGCGATGGCTACAAGGGGTGGCCCTCAGAGGCTCCCTATGATGCGATCCTTTTGACGGCTGCTCCAGAGGAAGTTCCCCAGGCATTGCTTGATCAACTCAAAGTTGGAGGCCGTCTTATTGCGCCCATTGGAAAGAATATTCAAGAGCTCGTGCGTATTACCAAGACCAAAGAGGGCTTAGTTCGCCAAGTCTTGCTCCCCGTTCGATTTGTTCCCATGACCGGGGGCGATTGAGGGGGATAGAGAGATTTTTTTATTGTATCAAGTGGGTAGGGAAGTGCATTAATGCGAGAGAGGGTATGGAGCTGAGAATTGAATTGAGAAGTTGTTCTGACGATTTTAAGGCATTGATCCAAGAAGACATGCAGCTTTTCCCACGGGTATGAAATGTGCTTTTTTTTGCCTTCGCTTTCGGCTACGCCGGCCACTGCTTCGGCCTAATCGGCCTACCCTTGCGCCACGCGTAGCCCGAAGGGCGTGCACATAGCACAGTTGAAACTCCAGTCCGTCTTCGCTTTCAGCTACGCCGGCCACTGCTTCGGCCTAATCGGCCTACCCTTGGCTGCGCCACGCGTAGCCCGAAGGGCGTAGAAAAAAAGTATGGGAAGCTGTTCTAGCTCGCCTTCGCCAAGGCTATGGCGGACAACCTATCTCTAACGATTCCGGTCGTCGCCCACCCAAGAGGGTGGCCTGCCAACCGAAGCTCGTAAGAGCGTAGGTTGGTGGAGTCACGGGGGATCGAACCCCGGACCTCTACAATGCCATTGTAGCGCTCTCCCAGCTGAGCTATGACCCCACAGGCTGTTGGAAACATACATTTCCACTTACGAGGTTGGCAAGTGAAAAGTAAGCTTTAGCTATTAAAAGTGCGATTCCAGTCGGTTTTATTTTTAAGGGCCAGGGTACGTCCCTTGTCTAAGGAGTGGGCCTTATTCCAGTCTTTCTGGAAGAAGTCCAAAAGTTCCGTTACAATTTTGCCTGACAACGCAAAACTGATCTCTCTGTTTTCGTCTAAAGATATTTTAGAGAGACTCGCGGATCCGATTATAGCTTCTTTCTCATCCACAATGATAAGCTTGGTGTGAACGTAGTGGTTGGTATTCAATCTTACATCAACGTTAGCCTTCGCCATGGTGTTTTGTGCTTCAAAATTTGGATCAGTGGCATAGCTGGTGGGAAAAGGCATCATAAGCACCTGGACTTTGATGCCTTTTTTGACAGCATTCGCAAGAATCTTTAGTGTCATCTCATCGTTAAGATATTGTTGGTAGACATGTAGGCTTTTCTTGGCAGAGCGCAGAAAATTATGAAATATTTCCTTCTGACCTTCGGGGCCAATAATAAGCCTAGAAGAATCCGAACTGTTTCTGTAGGGCTGATTTACCCAATCGGCTAGGAATAGATTGTGAGCTTCACGCAGTTCTGTACTGTAATCTTTCTGATGGAGAATAACCCCTAAATCTCGGCAAACGTCAAAAGTCATTCCATCGAATCCTCCACTTGTTAAAAGCAATGTTTCATTGTCGACGAGAATAAATTTTGCATGAAAATGCCCCGTTGGGTGATTCTTTCTATAGTATTTCGGTTTTTGGTGAATGGGGATACCTGCATTTGCAAGCTTGCTGTATGCCTCTGTGGATGATTCTTTATTGAAAGCATGCTTGTACTGATCGTGTTCAGCAATAACTCTTATGCTTACATTTTCTCTTTTTTTCTGAATAAGAAGATCTACTACCTTGAGGTGTTTTAAATGATAGGCGTAGATATCTATGGATTTACGGGCTTGCCTAATTACTTTCTCAATTTTTGAAAAAGCATTCTCAGGATATGTGATCAATTCTACATTTTCAGTCTCTGAGGATGCTTGCGCTTCCCAGGCAAATAAAGCGAAGTATAAAAGTATGTAAATTCGAAGAATATTTTTTATCTTCATATTTTTTCCTGTGACTCACTGAAAAACTATCTGAATTACTCGCACGCTATCAGCCCTTTTTAAAGTTTTCAAGATCATTGAAGGGGTCCCAACGGATTTTTTTCAACAACCTGACTTGTTTATGAAATCTAGTAATAATATAAGTGTGTTAAAGCGGGCGTAGCTCAATGGTAGAGTAGAAGCTTCCCAAGCTTAAGACGGGAGTTCGATTCTCCTCGCCCGCTCCACTTTTTATAATTTCTTATTCATGACGGCTTTATAAAGACGATTTTTGCTGTTCCATATGATCTTTCTTCTTCCAAATGAAACGTTGCCGGCAAAATGAGTTTTTCTTTGCTCGCAATTTCGCAGACGATAAGCGTATCCTCAAAGATCCAGCCCATCTCATCCAGGGCCTGTAAACAGGGGAGCACCAGATCTTTTCCATAAGGGGGGTCGATGAATATCAAGGTGCAAGGTTGCGTAGGGTGGGGCGGGTGTGTTGCATCCGAGGCAAGAACAGAAACCTGCTTTTCAGCCCTAAGAAGGGCTGTGTTTTCCTTCAGGACGCTGAGGGCTTTTGAATTGTTTTCCATAAAGGTAACGTGAGAGGCTCCTCTGGAAAGAGCTTCAAATCCCATGGACCCAGAACCAGCAAAGGCATCCAATACATGTGCGTTTTCAAGGATGTTTTTTCCTGAGAGAGGATCGACCTGATGAGCAATAATATTAAACACAGATTCTCGCACACGATCCATAGCAGGGCGCGTGATACTTGCGGGAGGAATCTTTAAAACTCTCCCACGATGTGAACCACTAATGATGCGAATTGAAGCCATTATTTTTGCTTTCAGCCTATGGGGAATTTTGACCCCAGTTGCTCCTTTAATATACGTTGAGGGATTTCTTGAAGCTTGCCCTTGTCTAAATTTCCCAAGTGAAAGGGACCATAGGAAAGGCGAATGAGCCGACTTACCATGAGGTCCAAATGGGCTAAAATCTTTCTAATTTCCCTATTTTTCCCCTCTGTAAGCGTAAGCATAATCCACGAGTTTTTTCCCGTTTTTCGGTCTATGGCGGCTTGGATGGGAGCATAACGAATGCCGTCGACTGTGATGCCTTTTTGCAGGTCTTTGAGGGCCTTCTCGTTGATATGACCGTAAACGCGGACGCGATATTGCCGCCGCCATCCTGTGGTGGGGAGCTCTAAATGCCGGGCCAAGGAACCATCATTCGTTAACAACAAAAGCCCTTCTGTGGCCAAGTCCAGCCGCCCAACGGAAATAACACGAGGAAGGTTTGGATGATGGGATTGTATGTACTCAAATACGGTGCTACGTCCTTGAGGATCTTTATGGGTTGTCACAAGATCCGTGGGTTTATGAAATTTCCACAAACGGATGGGTTCCTTTTTTGGAAGAGGCTCTCCATCAACAGTAACGGTATCTGATTCGGTGACGCAAAATGCGGGGGATTCTAGGACCTTTCCATTGACGGCAATTCTTCCTTGCAAAATCCACGCTTCGGCTTCTCGACGCGAGCACAAGCCGGCATGGGCGATAGCCTTTGCAATTCGCATAGAGGAAGTCGCTTGTTGGGTGCTCATAGACTAGCTTGAAGCTTTCACGAGATGTGCGAAAATTTTGTTATCTGCAGGAGATATTTCATATTCAGGGTGCCACTGAACACCCAGACAGAACTCATATTTTGGTTCCTCGATTCCCTCGATGACCCCATCAGTGGCATAGGCATTCACAATCAGAGAATTTCCCGGGCTTTTTACAGCCTGGTGATGGGCGCTATTCACCATGATGGTTTCTTGCTGCACAATGGACTTTAGCAAAGTATTGGGCTCTATGGTGACGCTGTGGCCTGGTTCGTGGCGGGGATTGGGTTGTTCATGGGCGAGTGCTTCGGGAATATCATCAGGGATATGTTGAATAAGACTGCCTCCTAGGGCAACGTTTAGGATCTGGTGCCCTCCACATATACCCAGAATTGGCATATTCCTCTCTAAAGCGCCTTTTGTCAGAGCAAGCTCGAACAGGGTACGATCTTTTTTGATTTGAACACGCGGATGGACAGTATCGTCACCAAATAGGGAAGGATCGATGTCAAAATCTCCCCCGGTGATAATTAAGCCGTCTACCAGGTCCAAATATTTGTCCACCAGGTCTAAGGAATGTGTAAGGGGAACAGGCATTCCACCAATTTTGCTGATGGACGTGCAATAATTTTCTCGCAATGCGTACCAAGGGTATTTAGAATAGCCACCAGATGATACGTGATCGCATGTCAGGCCGATGATGGGTTTAAGTGTTTTCATAACCCTAATGCTAAGGGTTTTAGCTAAATTTTGCAACGAAAAGGAAAGAAAGTGCCGTTGAATCCTATGCTGCTCGCAATAGAACAAGCAGAAATGGCAGCTCAAGCCGATGAAGTTCCCATTGGGGCGGTTCTTGTGGATGGGGAATCTGGGAAAATTATAGCTGCCGCTCATAATCTTATGTGCACGCGACGCGATCCCATAGCCCATGCGGAAATTTTGGTCATACAGGAAGGATGTCGAAAAAGTGCTCAAATGCGCTTGGCGGAATGCGATTTATATGTGACCCTCGAGCCATGTCCCATGTGTGCCCAGGCCATTTCCTTTGCTCGGATTCGCCGTCTGTACTTTGGGGCTTACGATCCTAAGGGCGGTGGTGTGGATCATGGGGCCAGAATTTTTGACCAGCCCACATGCCATCATCGTCCTCAAGTATATGGTGGAATGGAAGAAGTGAGGTGTCGTCAGCTGCTCAAAAATTATTTTGCCGCGAAGAGATAAACTTTATTCTATTGTAGCCCCAAAAAAGAGTTGCTATAGAGAGATCATAGTCCTGTTCTGAAGGGAAAGAGAGAATGTTAAAACGTGCTTCACGTTCACCAATTCATGATGGAGATGATAAGCTTCTTTTTGAGGGGCCTGCTCCTGGTACATTGATTCAGCATTTTAAAGATGAAGTGACCCACGAAGGCAAACAAGTGCCTATTCCTGGGAAGGGCGTTTTAAATAACCGAATCTCAGAATTTCTTATGACAAAGTTGGCAGATATAGGCGTGCCAAATCACTTTATAAAGAAATTAAATATGCGTGAGCATTTGGTTAAGTCACTTGAAGTTCTCCCGGTTCGCGTCATTGTAAGGAATATTGCTACGGGAACTTTTGTAAAGCGCTTAGGCGTCAAAGAAGGCAGCCCATTGCCGCGGGCGATCGTAGAATTCTATTACAAGATTCCAGATGGAGATTACACCCTTGTAAACGAAGAGCATATTGCTGCCTTCGGTTGGGCCACACCTGCTGAAATAGATGAAATACTTTCGATCAGCATGCGGACCAATGACTTTTTGATGGGTCTTTTTCTGGGCGTAGGAATCAGTTTGGTGGATTTTAGGCTTGAATTTGGCAGGCTTTCCTTTAGCACATGGGACGAAACACGATTGGCAATCACCGATGAAATTAGCCCCGACAGCTGTCGACTTTGGGATTTAGCATCGGGGGAAAAATTTGGAAAGGACAGAGTCCGCGCAAATTTGTCTAACTTTGAATATGGTTATAAGGAGATTGCCGAACGTTTAGGCCTATTGCCCTCTATGCCAATGGAAAAAATTATAGGAGATTTATTTAGTGGCGATGAAGCCGGAAGAGATTAAATCTTTGATTCTTGAGGCATTCCCTGGGTCTGATGTTCAGATACAAGATCTTGCTGGTGATGGAGAGCATTATGCTGCTCATATAGTTTCCCAGTCTTTCCAGGGGAAAACGCGCGTGGAACAACATAAAATGGTTTACGGTGCCCTTCAGGGGCGTATGGGAACCAAGCTTCATGCTTTATCCTTAAAGACGTCTGCTCCACAGGAATAGTTACGTTTGGCTTTGCTGTGCAACGTCGAACTGAGTCCACTCACAATGGCGATGCAATGGTTTTTGTTTTGTTTTCCTGGATCTCGCGCTCATAAGAAATTATAAGGCGCGCCTATCGGCTTGCCAAGAATTCCTAATGGCCGAGATGACGGAATGAGGTTGACTGCTCACGTCGCAACGCAGCGAAGACGATGGCCGAGATGACGGAATGAGGTTGACTGCTCACGTCGCAACGCAGCGAAGATCACGGAATGAGGCAGTATTGACTCGGTGCGAGTCTTTAGAGAGGGGAAGTAAAGAAGTCCGCACAACGACGTCATCAACCATGTTTATGAAGAAAGTTTAAAAAAGGACAAAAAAGGCAGAAGATAGGGACTTTCAGGATAATGATTTCGTATTCGTACAACAATAATTGTATCAGAAAGTATGCTAGAAAAACCATTCTAGCATTACTTAAAAATTGAGCAAACATCTAATTTTTGTTATATATTTAATTTATAGGGTTTACCTTACTAATTTATTATACTTGTTCTATTATTTCAACATACTTATCCTATTACTTCACCAAACCTGCCATATGCAGTTTAGCTGTATTGCAAAAAATATACATTTTTTTCTTGCTTTGTTGATTTGTGTGGGCTATAAAGGAACTAATTTCAAAGGATGTCATTAATTTGGCATTGTTCTTTGAGGGAGATGAGATCCTAGGGGCACTGGGGTTTTATCGCGGAGCAATCTAAACTCAAGGAACGTACTTAGCCCATTCTCAATCTAAAAACGAGAAGAAGATACCTTCCCTTCTTCTCGTTTTTTTATGCCTAATTTTTTTATCTCTGTTTTTCATTCATCCCATAAGATGTTAATATGAATGTGATATTATAAAAAATGAAAGAGCAGGGAATGGCCATCAAAGGGACGCAAAAGAAAACATCAAAGGTAAAAGCTCAGAAGAATATTGCCAAAAACCCTCTTCTTGCAAAGGATTTAGGCCTCCCTAAGTTTAGCTTCAAGAAGCTGACAAAGGCCCCTCTGAGTTTCGATGGGGGTGGTGCTCAAGACGCGACATTATTCCACTTAAGCTCCCATGAGCGTGCTCGCCAAGCCCTAGAGTTTGGTTTGCGTATGTCTGAGTCAAAGTTCAACATTTTTGTGGTAGGAGATGACAAGAGCGGTCGGATGAGGAGCACTCGGGCATTTTTAGAGGCTCATACGAAAAACTTTCCCCTTCGATCCGATTGGATCTATGTCAATAACTTTAAGCAGCCTCATATTCCTAGGCCTTTCGAACTGCCGCCAGGGTACGGTAAGAAATTTTGCAAGCGTTTGAGGCGGAGCGTAAATGAGATTAAAGAGACCTTGCCCAGGCTCTTTACATCACCGGAATACTCTCTACAGGTTCAAAGCGAGAGCGGCAAACTGGAAGATCAGATTAAAGTGGAGGTGGAGAATCTGAAGAGATTTTCTAATTCCCACGGTTTAGATCTTCAACATGGTGCTGATGGCGCCCTCATGGTTGTATTATTGGCGCCCGAGGGGGAAGAACCCAAATCCTATGAGCAGTTAACAGAAGCGGAAAAAAAGGAAGTAGATTCCATTTGGAAACTGATCAAGCATGAGTTGAATCAAATTACCCATCGGGCCCGGGAAGGCGGAGAGGCGCTCTCTAGTTATGTGGAGGATATGCGCAGGAATGTGGCTAATTTTGCCATAACGCCTTTAATTGACGATTTGAAATCGGATTTCTCGGGATTCTGTGAAATAGGGGAGTGGATAGATAGTCTTAAAGAAGACATTCTGGATAATCTTCATCTGTTTCTAGAGGAAGAAGAAGCCAACGAGAAGAAAGCAAAAGAAAAGGTTCCTCTTCAGGACCGATATGCGGTCAACTTATTGGTGGATCACAGTGAAGATAGAAGCGGTCATGTCGTCCTTGAGCCCAATCCTACCTACGAGAACCTTTTTGGGTCCATCAAATATAAATCGTCTCCCAACGGATACGAGACAAATTTTACCATGATCCATGCGGGGGCGCTCCATTGCGCCAATGGGGGCGTTCTGATTTTGCGAGTAGATGCAATTGCTCACGACTTAGACGTGTGGAGCCATTTAAAGGCTGCTTTACGGGATGGGGAGATCCGCATTGAAGAGCTTTATCGAGTTAGCGGGATTCCCGTTCTGGAAGCGCCAGAGCCAGAGCCTATTCCTCTGAATATAAAGATAATACTAGTGGGGGCCCCTTGGTGGTACAACAGCTTTTTCTATATGGACCCAGAGTTTCAGTCCTATTTTCAAATCAAAGCGGATATTGATAGCGAGCTGTTGGCTGATTCTAAGAATCTACCCGTTTATGCCCATCTTATTGAGCAATTTTCCAAAAATGAGTTGGAGCTAAGCTGTAATCCTTCATCCATCAAGTGTCTTCTGGGACATGCTTCCCGGTGGGCATCCAATCGCAAGAAGCTGACGTCTCAATTTGAGCACGTAGAAGAATTGCTTGTTGAAGCAGCCACCTATACGAAATTGCGGAATGGGAAATCTGTTTCCGTTGATGACATTAAGGAAGCCTTTGAGGGCCGGCGGCTTCGAAATGCTCGCTTTGAGGATCGGTATCAAGAAGATTTACACTCTGGTCATTTAATGATCGATACCAAAGGATCCGTTGTAGGTCAGGCCAATGCCCTGACAGTCCTCGAAACAGGGGGATATTCCTTTGGGGTTCCGAGCCGTGTATCCGCACAAGTTTCTGCGGGCGAGCATGGCGTAATTAATATTGAGCGGATGGTAGAAATGAGTGGCCCCATTCAACAGAAGGGGGTTTTGGAATTGGAAGGATTCCTAAATGGTACCTTTGGGCAGAAATTCCCGCTGTCATTTTCTTGCTTTGTCACTTTTGAACAAAATTATTCCGAGGTAGAAGGGGACAGTGCCTCTCTTGCCGAAGTCTGCACAATCCTTTCGGCTCTTTCGGGATGTCCCATACGTCAAAACATTGCCATCACAGGTTCAATCAATCAGCTGGGACAAACTCAAGTTGTTGGTGGCATCAATCAAAAGATCGAAGGTTTCTATAAGGCTTGTAAATCTAGGGGCTTTACAGGAGACCAAGGGGTTTTGCTGCCAGAAGCCAATCGAGAGAATATCATTCTAAAAGATGAACTTGTCCAAGATATCAAGAAAGGCAATTTTCATATCTGGACGGCCAAAAATATCAAAGAAGCAATTGAGACCCTAACAGGTGTATCTGCCGGGTCTCCAAAAAATCTCTCCAATAAAGACACTATCTTTGGCAAAGTTTATGCAAAACTAGAATCCTATGATAAAGCCATATCAAATCGGCTTCGGGGGAGATAGACGTCCAATGGATAAGTAGAATATTATTGGCTCAACCGTACGACCCAAAGCTTAAAAGCTTATTATCCGGGGTACGGCTCAGAAGCATCTTTAATAACACATTTTAAAATAGCCCCACTATAAAATAGCGGGGCTATATATTTAGAATGTTTTCTTTCAGTGCTTTTAATTAACTGCTGCTACTTGGTTGATGTTGGGCGTCACCTATCAAATTTTCTTCTTGAAGGAGCTTTTCAAATTCTTCTCTTAGATATATATTAAAGTCTTTTACACTATCAAAATTCAAAACGTGCATTATGTAGTCCTTGTAGGCAGATAAGTTGGGATAAACTGGTTTTTCTGTTTCTAATCTTGCAGCTGTGAAGTCAATAAGAGCTCTATATATTTCATCATTTCTTATAAAATTTTGATCTTCTCGGTTGTCAAAATCTAGTGCTTTACCTACTTTAGTTTTATGAATTTCAGCAAGCAAACTCCCCAATAAAGAGCAAATTGCAAAATTAGGTGAGTGAGTTAATTTTTGTTGTCTTTAAGAAGCGACAAACCAGACAAAAATACCAGGTCCTCCTGTTATTGGGGTTTAATAAGGAAAGATAAAAAGCCAAACTAATCTCAACAACA